>JAITDK010000135.1 GCA_031282605.1 Oscillospiraceae bacterium | reverse complement strand
GCCGACGGTGGACTCGGCGCGCAGCCTGCTCAACAGCCTGTTCTTCGACCCGAAGCGCTACGACCTGATGCGCGTGGGTCGGCATAAGTTCAATAAGAAGCTGTCGCTCTCGGCTAGGCTGTCCGGCCAGATAGCGGCGGTAACCGTCGCGCACCCGGAAACCGGCGAGGTGCTGGCCAAAGAGGGCGCTCGCATTCACCCCGATATGGCCCAGGCCATAGAGGACTGCGGCATCGAATCGACCGAGGTGATGATCGAGGGACACAGGCTGAAGATAGTGGGTAACAGCTTCGTCGACGCGTCGAAGTGGCTGCCATTTCCACCGGCGTCCGCGGGGATATTGGAGAAGGTCCATCTGCCCACGCTCAAGGAACTGCTCCGTCATGTCGAACAAGACGGACTGGACGATGATCAACTCAAGCAGCTGGTGCGGGAGAATATCTCGCAGCTAGTGCCTAAACATATAATGGTCGACGACATCGCGGCCTCGATCAGTTACCTGATCGGGCTGAACTACGGCGTCGGCCATACCGACGATATCGACCATCTGGGAAACCGCCGCGTGCGCTCCGTCGGCGAACTGCTGCAGAATCAGATACGCATCGGTATGTCGCGCCTGGAACGCGTGGTCAAGGAACGCATGGCCATCCAGGATACCAACGACGTTCGTCCTCAGGAACTGATCAACATCCGCCCCGTGTCCGCGGCGATAAAGGAGTTCTTCGGATCGAGCCAGCTCTCCCAGTTCCTCGATCAGCCGAACCCATTGGCCGAACTGACCCACAAGCGCCGCCTCTCCGCGCTGGGTCCCGGCGGCCTGAACCGCGAGCGCGCCTCGTTCGAGGTTCGCGACGTGCACTACTCCCACTACTCGCGTATCTGCCCCGTGGAGACGCCGGAAGGGCCGAACATCGGCCTGATCGGATCGCTGGCGACGTACGCGCGGATCAATGAGTACGGCTTCATCGAGGCGCCGTACCGCCGCGTCGATCCCGCCACCCACGCGGTCACCCCCGATATCATCTACCTCACCGCCGATGAGGAAGACAAATATATCATCGCCCAGGCGAACGAGCCGTTGGACGCCAACGGTCATTTCATCAACGAGCGCGTCGCCGTGCGCATCCGGGCCGAGATAACCGCCGTCGCGCGCGAGAAGGTCGACTTCATCGACGTCAGCCCCAAACAGGTCGTGTCGGTGGCGACGGCCATGATACCGTTCCTGGAGAACGACGACGCGATCCGCGCGCTGATGGGTTCGAACATGCAGCGCCAGGCCGTTCCGCTGCTGGTGCCGGAGGCCCCGATCATCGGCACGGGCATGGAGTACAAGACCGCGCGTGATTCAGGCGTGGTGGTTATCGCCGAGGAGAACGGCGTGATAGAGCGGGTCAGCGCGGATCAGATCAACGTGCGCGCGGACGACCGGTCGTTGCATCAGTATAAGCTGCGCAAGTTTGTCCGCTCCAACCAGGGCACTTGCATCAACCAGCGCCCGATAGTCGCCGCAGGCGAGCGGATTGAGAAGGGGCAGATCATCGCCGACGGCCCGTCCACCGAGAAGGGCGAGATCGGCCTGGGACGCAATATACTGATGGGGTTCATGACATGGGAAGGCTATAACTACGAGGACGCCATACTGATCAGCGAGAAGATGGTCAAAGAGGATATATTCACCTCGATCCACATCGAGGAGTATGAGACCGAGGCACGCGACACCAAGCTCGGACCCGAGGAGATCACCCGCGATATACCCAACGTAGGCGAAGACGCCCTGCGCGACCTTGACGAAACGGGTGTGATCCGCATCGGCGCGGAGGTGCGCGCGGGCGACATCCTGGTGGGTAAGGTCACGCCCAAGGGCGAAACCGAACTGACCGCCGAGGAACGCCTGCTTCGCGCGATATTCGGCGAGAAGGCGCGCGAGGTGCGCGACACATCCCTGCGCGTTCCCCACGGCGAATACGGCATCATCGTGGACGTCAAGACGTTCACCCGCGAAAACCGCGACGAACTCTCCCCCGGCGTCAACAAGATGGTGCGCGTGTACATCGCGCAGAAGCGCAAGATATCGGTCGGCGACAAGATGGCCGGACGCCACGGTAACAAGGGGGTCATATCGCGCATCATGCGCGAAGAGGATATGCCCTTCCTGCCCGACGGCACGCCGCTGCAGATCGTGCTCAACCCCCTGGGCGTGCCCAGCCGAATGAACATCGGGCAGGTGCTCGAGGTTCACTTGGGCATGGCCGCGAAACTGCTGGGCTGGCACGTGGCCACCACCGTGTTCGACGGAGCGAGCAAGGACGACATAGACGACGCCTTGAAGATGGCGGGTCTTAACGTCACCGGCAAGACCATCCTATACGACGGGCGCACGGGCGAGCCGTTCGAGAACGAGGTCACGGTCGGATATATGTATATACTGAAACTCTCTCACCTGGTCGACGACAAGATTCACGCTCGTTCGACGGGACCGTATTCGCTGGTTACGCAGCAGCCCTTGGGGGGCAAGGCGCAGTTCGGCGGACAGCGTTTCGGCGAGATGGAGGTATGGGCGCTAGAGGCATATGGCGCGGCCAACACGCTGCAGGAGATATTGACCGTCAAGTCGGACGACGTGGTGGGTCGAGTCAAGACGTACGAAGCCATCGTGAAGGGCAAGAACATACCCGAGCCGGGTGTGCCCGAGTCATTCAAGGTGCTGATAAAGGAATTGCAGTCCCTCGCGCTGGATTTCAAGGTGCTCAGCGAGGATAAGCAGATCATCGAGATCCGCGAGACGGATGACGACGACCTCGAGCCGCTGGACGTGAATCTTGCGGGCAACGAGGATCTCCTCGAATCGCAGCCCACGCCTGACGAAGAGGAAGAAGACGATCTGGACGATCTGGCGCTGGACGATCTGTACAACCTGGACGATTCGATGTCCGATCTGATCGACCTGGGTCTGGACGACGACGATTCCCCGGCTGCTGCGGACGTGCCGGAAGACTTGGAGAACGCTGAATAAGGAGGCGCTGCCTTGTTAGAATTGACGAACCTGGACTCCGTCCAGATCGGTATGGCCTCGCCCGAGAAGATACTCGAATGGTCTCACGGCGAGGTGGCAAAGCCGGAGACGATCAACTACCGCACGCTCAAGCCTGAACGAGACGGATTGTTCTGCGAGCGGATATTCGGGCCGCAGAAGGACTGGGAATGCAACTGCGGCAAGTATAAGCGCGTACGGTACAAGGGCGTGGTGTGCGACAAGTGCGGCGTGGAGGTTACCCGGCAGAAGGTGCGCCGCGAGAGGATGGGGCATATCCAGCTGGCCGCGCCGGTGTCGCATATATGGTACTTCAAAGGGATTCCCAGCAGGATGGGTATGCTGCTGGACGTATCGCCGCGTTCGCTGGAAAAGGTGCTCTACTTCGCTTCGTTCATAGTGCTCGATCCCGGCGATACCGAGCTTAAGAAGTATGAGCTGGTCACCGACCAGCGCTATAAGGAATGCTTGAACAAGTACGGCACCCGATTCCGCGCGGGCATGGGCGCCGAGGCTGTCAAAGAGATGCTGCAGGCGCTTGATCTGGACGCGCTGTCCGTGCAGCTGCGCGAAGATATAGAGGCGCTCAAGCTGAAGGAGAAAGGCCGCGAGACCGAGGGACAGAAGCGCGCGCGCGCCGTCAAGCGTCTGGAGGTCGTCGAGGCGTTCCGCACGAGCGGCAACAAACCCGAGTGGATGATAATGGACGTGGTGCCCGTTATCCCGCCCGAACTGCGCCCTATGGTGCAGTTGGACGGCGGCCGGTTCGCCACGAGCGATCTGAACGATCTATACCGCCGCGTGATAAACCGCAACAACCGCCTCAAGCGTTTGCTGGAACTGGGCGCGCCCGACATCATCGTGCGCAACGAGAAGCGTATGCTGCAGGAGGCCGTCGACGCGCTGATAGACAACGGCCGCCGAGGCCGCGCGGTCACCGGCCCAGGCAACCGTCCGCTAAAATCGCTGTCGGATCTGCTGCGCGGCAAGCAAGGCCGGTTCCGCCAAAACCTGCTGGGTAAGCGCGTAGACTATTCGGGGCGGTCGGTAATCGTCGTCGGCCCGGAATTGAAGCTGTATCAGTGCGGCCTGCCCAAGGAGATGGCCATAGAGCTGTTCAAGCCCTTCGTGATGGAGAAGCTGGTGGCGGGCGGTTTCGCGCATAACGTCAAGTCAGCCAAGCGCATGGTCGAGCGCGTCAAGCCCGAGGTGTGGGATATCCTGGAGGACGTTATCCGGGAGCATCCAGTGCTGCTCAACCGCGCTCCCACGCTGCATCGCCTGGGCATACAGGCGTTCGAGCCGGTGTTGGTGGAAGGTAAGGCGCTCAAGCTGCATCCTCTGGTTTGCACGGCGTACAACGCGGACTTCGACGGAGATCAGATGGCCGTACACGTCCCGCTGTCCATGGAGGCGCAGGCCGAAGCGCGGTTCCTTATGCTGGCGGCGAACAACATCCTCAAGCCGCAGGACGGCAAGCCGGTTATATCGCCCACTCACGACATGGTCATAGGCTGCTACTACCTGACCATCATGCACAAAGGCTCCAAGGGCGAGGGTAAGATTTTCTCGTCCGAGGACGAGGCGGTCATGGCGTACCAATGCGGAGTGCTTTCGCTGCAGGCGCTGATCAAGGTACGCATAGCCCGCGAGTGGGAGGGCGTCCGGCATACTCGCATCATCGAGACCACGCTGGGTCGGCTGCTGTTCAACACGGCCGTGCCGCAGAATATGGGGTACGTAAAGCGCGAGACGCTCGAGGACGCGTTCAAGCTTGAGATAGACTTCTTGGTGGGCATGAAGGATCTCAAGAAGATAGTCGATAGCTGCTACCGCACCTACGGCGTTACCCGCACCGCGCGTCTGCTGGACGATATCAAGAAGCTGGGCTTCACATATTCAACGCGCGGAGCGATCACGTTCTCGGTGTCCGACATAGTGATACCGCCTGAAAAGGCGAAGATGCTCGCCGACGCCGACGCGAAGGTGAGCCGGATCGAGAAACTGTTCCGCGAGGGGCTGATGAACGACGAGGCGCGCTACCGCTCGGTGGTCGACGTCTGGCAGAACACCAACGCCTCGCTGAAGGCCCGGCTGATGGACGTGCTGGACGACCTGAACCCGATCCGCATGATGACCAACTCGGGCGCGCGCGGTTCGATCAACCAGGTCAGTCAGCTGGCGGGGATGAGAGGCCTGATCGCGTCGCCCTCGGGGCGGATCATCGAGCTGCCCATACGCGCCAACTTCCGCGAGGGCTTGACGGTATTGGAATTCTTCATCTCCTCGCACGGCTCGCGCAAGTCGCTGGCCGACACCGCGCTGCGTACCGCGGACTCGGGATACTTGACCCGCCGGTTGGTAGAGGTGTCGCAGGAGATGATAGTTCGCGAGATCGATTGCTTCGAGACGCGCGGCGAGCCTGTGCGCGGCATAGTAATCCAGGACATCATGAACGGTTCCGAGAAGATAGAAGGCATGGAGGAGCGTATGCTGGGCCGCACCGCCGCCGAGGACGTGATCAATCCGAAGACGGGCGAGGTTATAGTCCGCCTGAACGAACGGATCAGTCACGAGCACGTGAAGGCGATCATGGAGGCGGAATTGCCAAGGGTTACCATACGATCCGTGCTGACATGCCGCAACGAGCACGGCGTATGCGCAAGATGCTACGGCGCGAACCTGGCGACAGGATTCGACGTGGACGTGGGCGAGGCGGTCGGCGTAATCGCGGCGCAGTCAATAGGCGAACCTGGCACCCAGCTGACGATGCGTACATTCCATACGGGCGGCGTAGCCAGCGACGACGACATCACGCAGGGTCTGCCGCGCGTGGAGGAACTGTTCGAGGCGCGCAAACCCAAGCGCGACGCGACGCTGTCGGAGATCAGCGGCGTTGTATCCATGGGCGAAACTAAGAAGAAGCAGGAGATCGTCGTCACCGGCGAGGACGACGAACGCAAGGCATACCCGATCAACTACGGCAGCCGATTGAAGGTGCGCGAAGGCGACCATGTCTCGGCCGGCGACGAGTTGATCGAGGGCGCGATCAATCCTCACGATCTGCTGCGCATACTCGGCGTAAAGGCCGTGCAGGAATACCTGCTGCGCGAGGTGCTGATGGTATACCGCCTGCAGGGCGTGGATATCAGCGATAAGCACATCGAGGTGATCGTGCGGCAGATGCTGCGCAAGGTGCGCGTCGAGGACGCCGGGGACACAAGTCTGCTGCCGGGCAGCCTGATCGACATATTCCGCTTCGAACACGAGAACGAGCGCACAATACTGGACGGAGGGCGTCCGGCGGTGGCCAAGCGCGTGCTGCTGGGCATCACGAAGGCGACGCTGGCGACGGAATCGTTCCTGTCCGCCGCATCGTTCCAGGAGACCACGCGCGTATTGACCGAGGCCGCGATAAAGGGCAAGGTCGATCCGCTGGTCGGGCTGAAGGAGAACGTCATCATAGGCAAGCTGATACCGGCGGGCACGGGCATGAAGCGGTACAAGAATATTGAGATTCGGGAGGCGTATTAACACTGCACGCCAACTAAATTTCTTGACAAACCGCGCGCGGAAATGGTAGAATACTAGGGTTTGCAACAAGGTTTTGCAGGGAGCGTTAACGATGATGGAACGGCTGGCCCGCTCGCCGTCAAAGGTTGCGGGGTCAAAGCAGGTGCTGCGCGCGCTACGCGAGGGGAAGCTGGTTTCGGCGTATATCGCCAGGAACGCTGATCCTTTCGTGACGCGGCCTGTCGCCTCCGCCTGCGAGAAGGCCGGAATACCCGTCGTCGAGGTTGACGATATGAACGAGCTGGGGCGCGCGTGCGGGCTAACCGTGTACGCCGCCTCGGCAGGTATCTTAAAAGGTTAATTCAAGAGGTTAGTTAGTTAAGGGGGAGACGCCAACATGCCTACGATCAACCAATTGATTCGTAAGGGCCGGGAAACTGTAGCGAACAAGTCGACCGCGCCGATACTGCAGAAGTGCCCGCAGAAGCGCGGGGTCTGTCTGTCGGTCAAGACCACGACGCCGAAGAAACCGAATTCCGCGTTGCGCAAGATCGCGCGCGTGCGCCTGACGAATCAGATCGAAGGCACGTGCTATATCCCAGGCATCGGTCACAACCTGCAGGAGCACTCAGTGGTACTGATCCGCGGCGGTCGCGTGCGCGACCTGCCTGGCGTTCGGTATCATATCATCCGCGGCACGCTGGACGCGGCGGGCGTTGCCAAACGCAACCAGGCCCGCTCCCTCTACGGCGCGAAGAGGCCCAAGAAGTGACAAGATGTATGAAGGATTCGAGGAGGTAGACCTATGCCGCGTCGCGGATTCATCCCCAAACGGGAAGTGCTGAACGATCCCCTGTATGAGACGACGGTTGTTACCAAGCTGATCAACCAGATCATGCTGGATGGAAAGCGCGGCGTGGCGCAGAGAGTGTGCTATGAAGCGTTCGATATGATCAAGGAAAAGACGCAAAAGGAACCGATCGACGTATTCACGACGGCGCTGAACAATATCCTGCCAACGCTGGAGGTCAAGGCTCGCCGCGTCGGAGGCGCCACTTACCAGGTGCCGATGGAAATCCGCCCCGAACGACGTCAGACGCTGGCGCTGCGGTGGTTGGTGGATTTCTCCAAAAAGCGCGGCGAACGCACGATGGCCGAGCGTCTGGCGGGTGAACTGCTTGACGCCTCCAACAACGCCGGTAACGCAGTCAAGCGCAAGGAAGAGATGCACCGCATGGCGGAAGCGAATAAGGCGTTCGCGCATTATCGCTGGTAGGGCTTGATTAAGTCCGCCGCGAGCGTGGAACGCGGCGGATTAGAACGCGGCAGGAACATGATTAAGAGCGACGCGTTCGGGTTGTGTAAGGTGTAAGCGCGCCGCTTACCCCGAGGAAACAGTTGACTTGGCGCAAATCCGCACGAAAGTTGTCGGATTTGCGCCGTTATTTGCGTCAGGAGTAAGATACGATTTGAGTAAGGTTGGATTATTTGTCGCCGAGACGCACGCGTATAACTCACATGCATATTGTGGGAAAGATTGGTTAATGCTAAATCATTGGATGAATGCGGGTTTGAACGCGGTCTTATATAGGGTCGCGACGCCGCAATGTCGTAAGGAAGGAGGCTGATCGGCATGCCCAGGAGCCATCCGTTGGAAATGGTTAGGAATATTGGTATAATGGCGCACATTGACGCCGGAAAAACCACAACGTCGGAGCGTATCCTGTTTTATACCGGACGCGTTCACCGCGTCGGCGAGGTTCATGAAGGCAACGCCACAATGGACTGGATGGAGCAGGAGCAGGAGCGCGGGATCACGATCACGTCCGCCGCGACGACCTGCGAGTGGAGAAAGCACCGCATCAACCTGATCGACACGCCGGGGCATGTGGACTTCACGGTCGAGGTTGAGCGTTCGCTGCGCGTACTGGACGGCGCGGTCGCCGTATTCTGCGCGAAGGGCGGCGTAGAGCCGCAGAGCGAGACGGTGTGGAGGCAGGCGAACAAGTATCACGTGCCACGCCTCGCGTACATAAACAAGATGGATATAACCGGCGCGGACTTCGATCGCGCAGTCCGTATGATGGAGGAGCGGCTGGAGGCCAAGGCGATACCGCTGCAGCTGCCCATCGGCGCGGAGAACAACTTCGAGGGCATGATCGACCTGGTGCGCATGAAGGCGATCAAGTATTACAGCGACGACGGCAGCGACCAGCGCGAGGAAGAGATCCCGGACGCGCTGAAGGGCGAGGCGGAAGAGGCGCGCAACAAGCTGATCGAGGCGGCCAGCGATTTCGACGAAGAGATGATGATCGCGTACCTGGACGGCGAGGAGATCAGCGCGGAACAGTTGATGGCCGCCGTACGCAAGGCGACGATCGCGGTGGCGATGACGCCCGTGCTGTGCGGCACATCATACCGCAACAAGGGTGTGCAGCCGCTGCTTGACGCTATCGTGGACTATCTGCCCTCACCACTGGATATCCCTCCGATCGAGGGGACTCGCCCCAAGACGGGCGAGGCGATCGCGCGCCATGCCAGCGACGACGAACCGTTCAGCGCGCTGGCGTTCAAGATAATGGCCGATCCGTTCGTGGGCAAGCTGGCGTTCTTCCGCGTATACAGCGGCAAGTTGGAGGCCGGCGCATATACGTACAACTCGACGAAGGAAAAGCGCGAGCGCATTGGCCGCATACTGCGGATGCACGCGAATCACCGCGAGGAGGTCGATACCGTTTACGCGGGCGAGATCTGCGCTGCGGTAGGGTTAAAGGATACGACGACCGGCGACACGCTGAGCGTGGAGAATAAGCCGATCGTGCTGGAGTCGATGGAGTTCCCCGATCCGGTCATAAGGGTCGCGATAGAGCCGAAAACGAAGGCCGGTCAGGATAAGATGACGCTGGCGCTGCTAAGGCTGCAGGAAGAGGATCCGACGTTCAAGACGTACACGGACGCGGAGACGGGTCAGACGCTGATAGCGGGCATGGGCGAGCTGCACCTGGAGATCATAGTAGATAGGCTGCTGCGCGAGTTCAAAGTGGAGGCGACGGTAGGGCGACCGCAGGTTGCGTACCGTGAGACGATACGAAGGCCAGCGAAGGGCGAGGGGCGGTTCGTTCGCCAGACGGGCGGGCATGGTCAATATGGGCATTGCTGGATTGAGATCGCGCCGCGCCAGCCGGGCGAGGGGTATCTGTTCATCAATAAGATAGTGGGCGGCGTGATACCTAAGGAATTCGTGGCGCCGATAGACGCGGGCATACGCGAGGCGAGTCAGAGCGGCATGCTGGGCGGATACGAGGTGGTGGATTTCTCCGCGACGGTATATGACGGATCGTATCACGAGGTTGACTCAAGCGAACTGGCGTTTAAGATAGCGGGGTCGATGGCTTTTAAGGAAGCGCTGCGTCATGCCGAATCGGTGCTGCTGGAGCCGGTGATGAAGGTTGAGATAGTGGTGCCGGAGGAGTACATGGGCGACGTGATAGGCGACGCGAACGCGCGGCGGGGCAGGATTGAGCGGTTAGAGGCGCGGCAGAACACGCAGATCATCGACGCGATGGTGCCTCTGAGCGAGATGTTCGGCTACGCTACCGATCTACGCTCGCGCACGCAAGGCCGCGGCACGTTTACGATGCAGTTTTCACGTTACGAAGAGGTGCCCAAGAACGTCGCGGCAAAGATCGTAGGCGCGTCGGCGTAGGCATTCAGGAATGGTATAGCAGGCTTGGCCGGAAGGCCGGGCCTGTTTGTTTGCGACGGAATTACCGCTGCCGACTGGGTGACGGGGGAACCGCGTCCCCCATGCCGAACTCCCGTTCGCCGACAAGGAAGAAAGTCCATCCCTCATCCGTCTTGTTATAAGCTGGCAATTTAGCAAATTGCCTTCTTCCGCCTATACTTTATTGAAGGGACTGTATCATACATGCCTCAGTCCGGCTTGCGCCCAGGTTTTGTTCAGGATAACAACAGCACGCCCGTTTACCCGTTCGCCCCCGCCCCGCAGCGCCCCGCAGCGCCAAAGCATGTTGCGGGACAGAACGCCTCGCCGAACCGCGCGAACGGCACGCCTGGCCCGATCGAACCGTTCGTGCCGGTGGTCGAGATGGTCAAGGATACGCGCGGCGAAGGCTTCCTAATCGTGCGCGCGGCTGAACAGCGCTCTTCATCTAACGGATCGAAGTACCTGGACATGACGCTCTGCGACAAAACGGGCGAGATAAACGCGAAGGTGTGGGATAACCAGGCCGAGCCGCCCGAGGTCGGCTCCGTGCTGCTCGTTAGAGCGCAGATACTAGAGTACAACGGCAAACTGCAGATGCGCGTGGATAAAATGCGCCTGACGACCGAACGCGACGAGGTGTCTTACGACGCGCTGATACCATGCGCGCCGGAGAACCCAGCGACGATGCTCGCCGAGATCCGCGCCGCCGTGGCCGCTATGACTGACAAAGACCTGCGCGAACTGACGGGCGCGCTGTTGGATAACGCGGGCGACGCGCTGCTGACCGTCCCCGCAGCGCTGAAGCTGCACCACGCCGAACGCGGCGGACTGCTGCATCATACGGTGGGTATGCTGCGCCTGGCTAAAGCATTCGCCGATATATACCCCGTGTTGGATAAGGATCTGCTGCTGGCCGGAGTGATCGCGCACGACCTGGCTAAGCTGAGCGAGCTTACATGCGACAACCTGGGGCTTGTCAAGGAATACTCGGCGGATGGTTACCTAATAGGGCACCTGGTGCGCGGCGTCGTTGATATCGAGCTGGCCGCGAGGCGTATCGGCGTTGACAGCACGAAGACGCTGCTGCTGCAGCACATGATACTGGCGCATCACGGCGAGCCGGAGTTCGGCAGCCCGCGCCGCCCAATGTTCCTCGAGGCGGAGATACTGCACATCATCGACCTGGCCGACGCGCGGGTAAACGAGATGTCCGGAAACATCGCCAGGCTCAAGCCCGGCGGTTTCTCAGAGAAGATATGGTCGCTGGACAGGCGGCTGTACCGTATCGACCGTGAGCCTGGAGCGGTCGAACTCAAGGAGGCGTCCAAACCATGACCAATCGAATCATTAAGCGCGCGCTGTCATATGTGGCGGCGGCCGCCTTGTTGCTGTCCGCGTGCGGCGCGATAGCCGACGGCCCTATTAGCATGACCGTATCCAAGTCGCTCGCGCAGACGCTGGACATGCTGCCCGCCAACGCTCGCGAACGCACCGATACGATTATTTTCGGCGTGACCGACCTGTACGGCACACTTAACCCGCTGTTCGCCGAAACCCAGGGCGACACATATGCGGCGGGGTTGATGTACGACGAATGGGTGTTTCTGGATGAATACGGCAAGTGGGGCGACGGCATGGCCGGCGTCAGCGTGTCGCCGGACGGGCTGACATACACGTTTTCATTAAAACCCGCGCGTTACTCCGACGCCGCGCTGGTCTCGGCGGAGGACTGCGTCAACACGCTGTATCTGGTGACTATGCCAGGTTTCGACGGCAACCGCGACCTGTCGACGCTGTCGATTCAGGGACTGGACGAATACATTGAAGGAACCGCAGACGTGGTCGTTGGTTTCCAGGTATTGTCAAACACGTCGTTTTCGGTGACATTGACTAGGCCGAACGCCAGCGCCGCCGCGCTGTTTACCCTGCCTGCGCTGCGTGTAGCCCACTACGGCAGCATGATCCGCCCGGAGGGTATGGGGGCGGTGCCGGAGGCCAGCCAGTCATTCTATCAAGAGCGCCTGGCCGAGGTCAAGGCCGCCGACGCTTCGCTGGCCGCGTATGGGCAGTACGATTTGGAATCCTTCGAGGCGGGCGAGCGCGCGCGATTCATCGCTAACGCGGATTACTGGCGCGCCAAGCCTAGCACGGAGTATATAGAGCTGGCCGTCGTTCCCGTTGGCGAGGAGTATGACGCCATGCTGAATGGGGACATTGATATCGCCTTCTGCTATCCCAGCTTCGATCAGATTGACAGACTGTTCGCGGATGGGAAGGGTTTTGTGAGCATGTACGAGTACGAAGGCGACACGTTCGGCTACGTTGGAATGGACATGGACGGACCGCTGTTCTCTGACGCCCGTGTGCGTCAGGCGTTCGCCCATGGCTTGCGGCGCTGGAGCGTAGAGGCAGAAACGCTGGAACGCTTCGGATCGCTGCCAGGCATGATACTGTTCGACTCGTTCGGCACTGCCAGTGATGTTTTGGGTGAACTGTATCCTTATAACTCGGATAAATCGATCGAGTTGCTGGAAGCGGCGGGATGGGTGCGCGGCGATGACGGACGCCGCTCCAAGGATGGACAGCCGTTCGAGCTGACGTTTACCGCGGCTCAGGAGAATCCTATCGCGGATGCGTTTATACAGGAACTGCAGTATTATTGTTCTTTTGCCGGCATAACCCTGACTGTTGAGAGCGTGCCGCTGATAACGCTGATCGAGCGTGTGGAGGCTGGCGAGTGCGACATGTATCTGATGGCGCGCAAACTGCCTACCTCGGCGGCAGCTGCGGCTGGGCTGTTCGGCGGACCGAGTCCGCTGAATGTGTCCGGGTACGACAGCGATGGGCTGGAAAGGTTCTTTATGTGGGCTGCGCTGGAATCTACGCCGGAGCGGCAGTCGATGGTGTACGAGGGATTGTTCCAGCAATTATACCTGGAACTGCCTATGATACCGCTGTATCGGCGGCACGATTACCTGCTCGTCAGCGCGAGAGTACGTAATACTTACATATCAACCGGCCACGATCTAGTCGCGGAGGCGTACCGGATGATCGTTATCACCCAATTGGAAGCGGAGTAGGGTTCAGCATAACCGCGCCGAACTGACGTTACGCTGCTTGACGCGCAAAATCCGCGCGTCAAGCAGTATTTTTTAAGCGCCGACATATTTTGCCGGAACAGATGATTTCACTTCTTGCTGCTCCCTAGCATACCGCAGCCGCGTTTCGACGGAATCCCTCGCAACTCTTCCAACGAAACCTCCGTCGCAGCCGCCTCCGGCACCGGCAGCACCACCGCCTGACAAATCGCCTTCTCAATGGGCAGGAATATCAGCGCCTCGCCAACGCTTGACCACTCTTGCCGCCGCGCCTCGTCCGAGATAACTAGCGGCAGGTTGTTATGGTTCGTCAGCCCGACCAACCACTCCCCCCGGAAGCCGCTGTCGATCACCCCGCCGCGCACCGCGACGCCCTTCGCGCCCATCGACCCGCGTTCCTGCAGCTGAATGTACCACTCCGCGCCGAACGCGCTCGCGATCCCGGTCGGGATCAGCTTGGTTTCGCCCGGCTCGATCCGCACCGGTTCGCCGTCGGTGCAGGCGTATATATCCCAACCCGCGTCCTCAGCGCGCTTGGCCGGTATCACCGCGCCAGGCCGCAGCTTGGCAAACTTGAGCTGTACGGGTTCATTCATACCTGTATCATCCCCATACGTATCGGTGAATCTCCGCGGTTTCCCGTCCTTAATATATCCGGGCAGCGTGTTCAGGTTGACTTGATGCACCGCCTTGAATATGCACTGCTCGACCGCCGGGTGGGTCTTTTTTATCTGAGCGATCAGGCGTTTGGTCTCGCCCCGCTTGGACGCGTTGTGGTTCGCCGGGTTCAACGGATCGATCGGGCAGTCGTTCAGCGGGCAGCCGCAGCGCAGGAACGTCAAGCCGTGCCGTTCCCGCCAGGCGAGCACGTCCTGCTCGCGCACCAGGTAGAGCGGGCGGATCAGCTCCATGCCGGGGTAATTCTTGCTGCGCAGTTTGGGCATCATCGTCTGCACCTGTGCGCCGTACAGCAGCCCCATCAGCACCGTCTCGACCGCGTCGTTGTAGTGGTGCGCCAGCGCGATCTTGTTGCATCCCATCGCCTGCGCCTGCTTATACAGATGCCCGCGGCGCATCCTCGCGCATAGGTAGCAGTGTCCCGGACCCGCCTTGCGCACAACCTCGAACAGGTCGGTATTGAATATACTTATCGGCAGCGCCAGCCTCCGGGCGTTAGACTCGAGCAGCGCACGATCCTCGGGCATGTATCCCGGATCCATCGTCAGATACTTCACGGTGAACGGGACGCTGGTTACGCGTTCAAGCATCCCCATCAGCACGGCCAGCAGGTTTGAATCCTTCCCGCCGGATACGCATACCGCAATCCGGTCGCCGGGCTGGATCAGCTGATAGTCGCGTATCGCGTGCATGAGGGGGGTCCATAGCGTCTTGCGCCGCGTCTTGAATATATCGCGCTCCATCAGCGCGCGGAACGACGGCTGTTCAGGCGTTTGCCCGGACGTTTGTCCCGATATTTGATCAGTAGGAGATTGCATAACGCACCTGCCTGTGGTAATGTCTTGCATAATGAAGCCGTAATTCAAGGAGGATCGACTATGCCTAACAGCGAACGCCCCGTACTGCAATGCCCGCCCATCACGACGAGCGGCGGCGCGCCTACATTCGAACAATGGCAAGCCTTGCCCATCCATTCGCTGCGCAATGTAACGACCGGCGAGCCGCCGCGCTACGCCACGTCTATCCAAACCGCGTATGACCCGGCGGCGCGGTTGTGGTTCATACGCTTCGATGGCGAAGACCCGGCGTGGGTGTCGGATTACACATCTCACGACGAGACCATATGGACGCAGGATGTGTTCGAGGTATTCTACGACGACGCCGGCAAACTGACCGAATACAAGGAACTGGAGGTCAGTCCGCGAAACGTGCGCTTCGACGCGAACATAACGTATGACAATCAAAACCGCAAGTTCCGCACCGATACGTCGTGGGACGTTGATTGGGACAGCGCGACGATATACGACGAGCAGTCGAAGCGTCTCTCGTCGGTATGGTCGATCCCGTTCGCCAGCCTGGAACTGAAGCCCGCCCCTGGCGCGCGGATGCCGATCAACTTCTACCGCATCGACCGCGGCGCCGAACACGACGGCGGCGCAGAGTTTACCGCCTGGTCGCCGACATGGAGCGGGACGTTCCACGATCCGTATCGGTTCGGATATATCCAGTTCGTTTAGTTATCCTTCGCCAGCGCGTTCACCGCGCCGCGAATCCTTGCGCCCATCTCATCCATATGTTCGCGCATATCGCCGTCGGGGAATAGCACAGGCTCGCCCAGCCGGAGCGACTTCCCCCTCAAGTCGTAATACAGCGGCGTAAACGGCAGGTGCTGGCCCGTCCTCTCGCGGTAGAACCGCTCCAGCAGCAGGAATCCTCTATACATCTCGCCCAGCCTCGCGTCGTCGCTGTCGTAGTCTATGTCCGGATAAACGATGATCGACTCGCCGCGCAGCAGCATTTCCACGCTCAAGCGCATCGTCTTGATGCTCCCTATCGACTTGCGGTACACAGGAACCGCATACATGCTGCGCATCAGCAGCGCCACAGGCGCGCTGAACAACCGCGCGGCGACCGACGCCAGAGGTCTGGGCCAACCAAGCCGCTGCGAGAACGTGAATCCGCCGAAATGCCGTGCCAGTTCCTTAGGCTCGAAGAACACGGCGAGCGCCCAAGGGTGCAACGGCACAGGCGTCCAGGCCATCGTCGCGATCGGCCCGCGCATATTGTGATGGTGACAGACAAAGACCGCCGGTTCCGGGAACGCCTCGCGCGGAGGCGCCTTTACCTTCGGTCCGAATATCCGCACGAGCCATCGCAAAGCCTTGTAGAAACCGCCCTGAAAACCGGACGTTCCGCCGGATTGAAACTCCGGCTCTATACTGGAAGACAAAGGCGACTCACCTCTAAAGCATAACCGCAATGCTAATTCTACATTATTTATACACCCCGCGTCAAGGCGGAATAAGCGTTCGCAAATCATTTTCAGTCCACCGCGCGCATATGATTGAGCCAGCGAAGGATTAGCGGCTGAGGGTTTGGTACTAAAAGGTAGAATCCGAGCCTTCATCCTTAGAAACAGCGGGAGGCGAGTCGATGCGCTGGAAGGTTTGCGTTTACGCGATTGCGAAGAACGAGATCAACTTTGTAGACCAGTGGTATGAATCCATGAAGGAAGCCGACTGGATAGTCGTGCTGGATACCGGATCCACTGACGGAACCGCGGAACGTCTGCGCGAGCTGGGCTGCCACGTCGCGGTCAAGGAGATTAGCCCGTGGCGGTTCGACGTCGCGCGCAACGAGTCGCTAAAGCTGGTGCCGCCCGAGGCGGATATCTGCATCTGCACGGACTTCGACGAAGTTCTGCACAAAGGCTGGCGCGATGTCGTTGAGAAGCATTGGACGCCGGACGCGATACAAGGCCGCTACCGTTACACGTGGAGCTTCAATCCCGACGGCACCGAGGGAACGGTATTCCTGTATGATAAGATCCATGTCAACCGCGACTTTGAATGGTCATATCCGGTGCATGAGATCCTGCGGTACAGGGGTTCGGAGAAGCATGTATTCGTGTCGCTGCCCGGAATGCAGCTGGATCATCACCCCGATCCGGCCAAGAGCCGCGGTTCATACCTGCCCCTGCTGGAGATGGCGGCGGCCGAAAGTCCCGAGAACGACCGCAACATCCATTACCTGGGTCGCGAGTATATGTTCTACCGCCGCTGGCAGGACTGCATAGACACGCTGAAGAAGCATCTCGCGCTGCCCAGCGCTACCTGGAAAGAGGAGCGCTGCGCGTCGATGCGGTATATCGGTCGGTGCTATGAAAACTTGGGCCAGACCAGCGCAGCGATGGAGTATTACTGGAAGGCGATCGGCGAGGCGCCCTTCCTGCGCGAGCCGTATATCGAGATGGCCAAGATGCTCTACCGCCAGGAGGATTGGTACGGCGTGCTGTTCCTGGTAGACAAGATACTGAAGATCCGCACGCGCACGGCCAGCTACATCTGCGAGGCGGACGCGTGGGGCGCGCTGCCGTACGACATAGCGTCGATGGCGTTCTTCCATGTGGGGAACATACCGATGGCGCTGAACATGGCGCGGGGCGCGCACGACAGGGCGCCCAGCGACGAGCGCATCAGCAAGAATATCGAATTGTTTGATATGCTGATTAAGAAGCAGGATGAGATAAACGAGCGGATTGCTATAGCGGGCATAGCGCAGATAACGGCGCCGGAGAAACGCAACCCGATGTCGTACGACGTGGCCGGATCAATGGCGTCGAACGACTTGATCAATCAGGAACCGGATCGCGGACTGCTGAATATGGCGTCCCAGTTCAGGTCAGGCGTTCCGGACTTGAACCTGAACGCGCGATCCCGGTTCATGCCGATGAACGCGGCCGAGGCGACTATAGCGTTCGATCCCGCCGAACTGCGCGCCTAACGTGGGGGCAGCGCTGAGACACTGGGGAAAACCCCTCCGCCGTAAGGCAGCGGAGGGGTTGACTTCGCGCGGCGCTCACGTTACATAAATTATTTCACATCGAAGCCTTGACAAACCCACTGTACTCGTCTACAATCACAACATTCCCATCATGAAGATGTGGACGGTAGTGTTTTATTTCTGGAATTAAAAGTACCATGAAGGTATGTGCGCGGCTTCCGCTGTTGCAACCTTTGTGGTACTTTTTATTTATTAAAACGAAAGTTGGAGGAAGGATCTATGGCGTGTTTTCTTGTACCGGCAACGGAAGCAGTCGTGACCACCATCGTGAAAAAGGCGGCGTCTTCAAAACCAAATGAATCGGGCGCGGCAGAGGCGGATTCCGCAGAGCAAAGCGCTAAAATCTCCTTTGTCCGAAAGCTGAAATGGCTGAACAATATGCTTTGGGGCGGCAGTGCGTTGTTGGCGTTCGAGCATGTGTGGCATGGCGAAGTGACGCCGTGGTTTCCATTCTTGACTGCGGCAAGCGACCCGGCGGACACGGCGGAAATGCTGCACGAAATGGCAACGGCGGGCGTTTCTATGGCGGTTATCGTGACGGTTGTTTGGCTAGGTATGGTGCTTGTTGCCAGCGCAATGGAGAGAAAAGAACGCAAGGCGCAGCTCGCCGTGAATTAGGAGAGGTTTGCCAATGACACTACTTACCACCGTTTTTGCGGCGATTATCTGTACCGTCATCTGGTATAAGAACGCGCCGAAAAACGAAATGAAACTTGGCATTTTAGCCCTGATGTACGTGGGCGCTTCGCTGATGTGGCTCATTGACGCGATTTTTGAGTACATAGAGCTTGGCGCAGAGTATTTCACACCCGAACCGATTGATATGCTGAACGACTTTTATCTTGGGCTTTCGGTTGTGGCGCTTGGGCTGATAATCTGGCTGGTAATCCTGCTGGTTAAAGACCCCAAGGGAGCGGTAAGAGCCGCCTTGTTTAAGCAAAAATAAGGGACAACGAACCGGGACTGCCGCATCAACGGCAGTCCCGGTTCGCGTATCACCTTAATCCCTTACAACATCGCGATCCCGGTCGTGGTCGCGGAACAACAGGGATATGCACCACAGCCCCGCCAGCGCGATCAAGCCGTATATCACGCGGCTGATAACCGCGCCCTGGCCTCCGAATACATACCCAATCAAGTCAAACTGGAATATCGCGATCAAACCCCAGTTTATCGCGCCCAGGATTACCAACAGCAGTGAAAAACGATCCACTTGGACATGCGCCTCCTCAATACATTCTACTTTGAGTATTGTGCCCGGATTTTGGAGGGTTATGCCGCCGTTGTTATGTAACGAATTTCATCGTCTGGGCTTAATCAATCGAAAGCGTATGCCGATTGTTTGACCTCGTCCGCGAACGCCTGCTCCAGCACGGCGAGCGCCGCCTCGGTCAGCATCCTCATCACCTGCTCATCCGCGCGTTCCTCCCGCGTACGGTCGATGCGCTGCCGCGTCTGCCGTGCCAGATCCAGCGCGTACGAAGCCTTCTCCATCAACTGCTCCACCATCAGTTCGTCATATGCCAGCGCGTGCAGGGTATGCTGGCTGAACGTCTCCGCTGCGGGCATAGCCAGACGCAGATCGATCGTCCGCTGTGCCGCGCCCGCCAGCGCGTGCACACTCACCTCCGACGTGATAAACAGTCCCAGTTCAGGTATCAGCAGATGCGCAATCCTGCCCGGCTGACAATGCTCCATCGCGCACATTACATGCAATCCCTTTGACAGCGCCGCGTCCCTAAGCCTTGACAGAGGCGTATGGAAGTCGCTGCCCCACGGCCCCGACAGCCGCCACAGCCGCGGCATAATCACGCTGTCTAGGTGCTGAATGAATCCTCGCGCTGTTATCGCCTCCACGAAAAACCGCGATTCCATGCCATTGCCGCTGTCCTCCCTGTGCGACGTGATGGATTCGATCCACGGCCTGAGCATGCTGTCCAGCGCGGCTTGGTTGAATATGCGAGCGTACTCATCCTCGGCGTCGGTTCGCAGCGGCGCGGCCGCTTCCATATACCGGATCGCGCGCGACTCATACGACAGCGTCTCTTCGGCCAGTGCCTTTACCGCGTCAAGGCGCGCGCCGGATCCCACGGTGCGCAGCGCCTCGTCCAGGTCGATGCACACCGATGCCGTGTCGCACGGATCGCACGTGTCGGCGGAGGTGATTATCAGCGAGAGGCTGGGACACACCACGCCCTCGATTAACTCGGGTTCCAGCGGGCTGTGAAGCACATCGGCCTCGTAGCCGCGCTCCAATATACGCTTCACGGCGGCGGCTATCGCTGCCGCCCGCGCTTTCCCATAACCTCCGCGAACGCGTATCCGTCTTTCCGCGTTCCCGCCCAGCATCCTTTCAGGATCGAACATTACATACCCGTCGCGCGTGTACGCGCCAATAAATCCATGCCTGGTCGGCTGCATTGGCTGTCCCCCTTTTCGATTGAACCCGCTCGAAAATCCATTGGGTGCACTCGATTAAGGGATTTTATGCGCGCGCGCCGCGCGGCAGAACCCGCGCCGAAATTATTCACCGCCCTTTGTCGACGTTTGTCGCCGGGGGAACCGCCTCGCTCTCCGCGGCGGCAGAGGAGCTTCCCCCGATCCCCTCGTCCCACGCGCTCAACAATCGCCGTATATCAGGCAGTGCGACCCGCGCGGCCTCCCGACCTCTGGCGATAGCCTGCGACGCGTGGTTCATATGCGCGGGGTTCAGGTCGCGCACGTCAGGGACGATCATAATGTCGGCGGTCGAGAACTTCAGCCGCGCCACGTGCCATTCCATAATGTCGAATGCCTGCATCATTATCCCCAGCACGCCCTTGGGTTGAACCGGCTCGCCTCGATACCCCACATCCACGCCTATCACCAACTTCGCGCCCAGTTCCCTCGCTGTGGTGACCGGCACGCGATTCACCAGCCCGCCGTCGACATACTGCCGTCCGTTGATCTCGTGAGGCACAAACACCCCCGGTATCGATATGCTCGCACGTATCGCGCTCTCCATTGGGCCGCTGTCAAACGTGGCTTCTTCGCCCGTATCCAGCGCGCACGCTACTACCGCGCAGGGTTTGATGGCCTCCTCGAACGTCATGTTGCGTACGATCTGTCCGCAGAGTTTCTGGGCGCGTTTGCCGATGAGCATCCCGCGCCGGGGCAGCGCCAAGTCAAAGTAGCTCAGCTCCTGCAGTTCGGTCACGATGCGCTCCATTTCCAGACCAGTACGCCTGGCCGCGTGCGCGCACGCGATTATCGCGCCGATGCTGGTGCCCGTCACGACGTCTATCGGTATCTTTTCTCGCTCCAGCACCTGCAGCACGCCTATGTGCGCCAGTCCTCGCATCGCGCCCGCGCCCAGCGCCAGACCGATGGCCGGGCGGTCGGCGCGCCGCTTTACTCCTTGAATTTCGTCTTGAGCCAAAGGCTTATTATCTTCGGGCTGTATCATGGAACGTGTCCCTCCGCGCATATGTACTGGTCATGAGAGTCGACTATCGAACACATCGGACGTATAAAGCCCGTCGCATCGGCGCGCGCGAGCTAACCCGCTGCGCCGTTATAGCCGGATTGATTGCGCTGGCGCTGCTTGATCCCGTGGTCGTGACCGAAGCCGCGCGCCAGTCCTGCCGCGTGTGGGCTGAGTCGGTCATGCCGTCGCTGTTCCCGTTCGTGACGCTGAGTCTGCTGCTCGTATCCGGGTTCGACTCGATGGGGTTGTCCGGATCGCCGCTCGTGGGGTTGAGCGTTGCGCTGGGGATGCTGGGCGGATCGCCTTCAGGCGCGAGGCTGCTAGCTGCGCTGCAGTCGTCCGGCAGGTTGTCCAGGCGCGCAGTCCAATGCTCCGCCGCCTGTGTCACCACCGCCAGCCCCATGTTCATATTGGCCGCGCTTACCGGGTGGCTGAACGCCGACCGCGCCGTGGGTA
Organism: Oscillospiraceae bacterium; assembly: GCA_031282605.1. Classification (GTDB taxonomy): domain Bacteria; phylum Bacillota; class Clostridia; order Christensenellales; family Aristaeellaceae; genus BNUH01. The sequence continues at coordinate 2,251 of JAITDK010000135.1, read as the reverse complement.
TAACCATGCTGGCCGCGCATGAAACCTCCGCCATACTGGCCGGACTTATCTGTATGGCGTGGACGCGCCGCTGGCCGAACGTGCCGCCCCCTCTGGATTATTCTACCCCCGAATCGACGCGTGATGCCGAAAAAAAGCTCACGCTCGGCGGCGCGATCACCCAGGCAGCCAGTGCCATGCTAATGATCTGCGGCTGCATGATGCTGTTTAACGCGGCGGTGGCGGTCGCGATTGAGCGGTTGGCGATGCCCGCGAGCGCCGCCGCCGCTCTGGCCGCCATGCTAGAGATGGCGGGAGGATGCGCGCGCATAGCGGGGTTGGGCTTGCCGACTGACGTGGCCGCGCCGCTGTTATGCGCGGCGGTCACGTTCGGCGGCGCGTCCGTGTTCGTGCAGAACGCGTCGTTTTTAGGCAAGGCGGGCGTGCGGCTTAACGTCCAGTTGGCGGCGAGGGTCGCCGCCGCCATGCTCGCGTGGTCGTTATGCTCGGCGTTTCTGGGTAATCATATGGGTTGGATCGCCGCAGCCTGCATGCTGGCGCTGGCATTGATACCCGCCGTTCCCGATCGCCGATCATCGCGGGACATACTCACGCGTAAGCCGCGTGTTCAGCCAGTTCCAGCGGGTTGCTCATCACCACCTCGTATTCCCTCGTCATCGTATCGCCCGACAGGCTGCGGTCGACCAAGTCCATCCGCGCCTCGTCTGCATAATATCGGTTGATCGACGCCGCGCCAATGAAACTGTAGCCGTTCGCCGAGAGTATCGATTCCCACGCCTGATGGCATGGTATCATGGTGTTGGGCATCGCGGATTCGATCGCGAATACCCACGGTCTGATCACGCTAAAGTCGATACCCTCAAGCACATCCTTCTCAAATCCCTCTACGCCTATCTTGCAAAAGTGAATAGGCTGGCGATTCGTGTCGATGTACTCCGGCACTATGTCGGTCAGCGGATATATCGGCGTCACGTGCGATAAGGGCCAGGCCGGAATTCCGGCTGGAATCCATGACGCGAGTCTGCTGATGTTCGGGCTGCCGTCGGGCTGACAGGCGGCGTCGGTCGGGGTGTTTCTGACGAACACGGAATTGCGCCCAGCCTCAAGCAGCGGCAGCGATTCCACTCTGCCGCCGATACCCACGCAAAGGTTTATATCGTACGGTCGCTGTGCGCACAGCTTGGCGTACGCCGCAGGAAGCGGCTCGATATTGAACCCGCGCCACCCTCTATCATAAAAGAGCTTCGTCGCCGACAGTATAACCGGATCACCTGCGCCTATGTCGATATAGAAGCCGTTTTCAATCTGATGCAGCAGCGAGAACAGAAGCAGATCCTCCTGATGCTGGGCGTATGAAATCAACCGTTGTTTTGGCATACAGTCACCCTCCGCGCGGTCTGGCGCATGGCGTCTTTATGTGTCAAACCATGCGCGGAGCGGTAAAAGTATGCGTGCGAGCCAGTACCCTTTTAACGTAGGTCTAGGGTGCCGATGGCGTCCATGTCGTCAAAATCCTGGTTTTCGCCGCACATGCCCCATATGAATGTGTAGTTCGACGTACCCACGCCCGTGTGTATCGACCATGACGGTGAGATAACCGCCTGTTCGTTATGCAGCACGACGTGGCGCGTCTCGGTTGGTTCGCCCATCATGTGGAATACCGCTTGTCCCGGCTTCACGTCGAAGTAGAAGTATACCTCCATCCGGCGTTCGTGGGTATGGCAGGGCATGGAGTTCCAGTTGCTGCCAGGTTCCAGCGCGGTCAGGCCCATGCAGAGTTGGCACGTTTGCATAACCGCGGGGTGTAGGTATTGGTAGATAGTGCGTTTGTTGCATGTTTCGGCGGAGCCGAGTGGGCGCGGGTTTGCCTGGGAGATGTTGATCTTCGTCGTTGGGTATGTTTTGTGCGCAGGGCAGCTGTTCAGGTAAAATTTAGCTGGATTGGTTGCGTCCAGGCTTTCGAATGTCAGTGTTTTAGCGCCCATGCCGACGTAGAGTCCGTCGCGCGCGGCCATTTCGTGCGTCGTGCCGTCGACAGTAATTTTGCCTGGTCCGCCGACATTTATCGCGCCCAGTTCGCGGCGTTCGAGGAAGTATCGCGCCGCCAGTTCTTTAGAGCCAGTTAGTTCGACGGCCTTTTTCACAGGCATGATCCCGCCCGCGATTATCCTGTCGAAGTGGCTGTAAACTAGGGTGGCTTCGTCCGCTTCGAAGATGGTTTCGACGACATATTCAGCGCGCAGACGGTCGG
>JAITDK010000126.1 GCA_031282605.1 Oscillospiraceae bacterium | reverse complement strand
GGAAGTCATTCGTCCATGGCAGCACCGCGTCGTCGCCGCTGCGCGCGAATCCGAGCATGTGTTTGCGCGAGAATTGCGGCTCGTCCGTGAATATTGACGGCACGACGCCGCCAAAGTCGCCGCCTACGCACTGCGCGTAACGCTCGTGGGTCACGTCGATGAATCGCTTGACGGCGGCGGGGTTGAGTGTATCGAGGTACGCCTCGTTGTTGTACCACGAGTCGGGAGGGGTGATCTCCAGGTAAGCGTAACGGATCAATTCGTCAGGGCGCGCGGACTCGCCGTCAATCCTCCTGTACGAGGACAGGCAGCCATTTTTGTCAAGGCTGACAGCGTACGCGCCCAGCAGCTGAAGATCGTCACGCTTGCGCGCGGTGAAGCGCAATACGCGTGCGCGGTACTGGTGATCCTTCGTGACCAGACCGCCCGCCGCGCCGGATGGCCAGCGATCCTCGTCGTACAGGTACGCGCGCATACCCTCCGAGCGCGCCTTCTCGACGCATGCCTTGACCAGCCCCATGAACCGGTCGCCCAGGTAGGGGACGGCCATACCGCTGCGGCTGTGGATGTGGAAGCCGCCCAAACCCATTTCCTTTAGGATATCGATCTGTTTGGCGAGCATGTCCTCCGTCATGTCGCAGTTCCACGACCAGAATGGCGCGCCGCGATACTCGGTCGGCGGGTTTTCAAATACCGCGCGGTCGAGGGCGGGGGATTGGGATGTGGGGTAGAGCATTGATGTACCTCCCGTGATGTATTCCAGATAAGTTAATTATCAATAATCAGGGAGAAAATGCAAGAGGCGTTTGCATCATTTTTGTACGAGCCTAACCTCTTTCAAGCGGGTTCTTGATGCAGTATCTGCAAACCCCGCGTTCATACGGATTGATAGTCAGACCGTTGCGGCGCAGCATAATCAGCGCGTCCTCATTCCACTGGCCCAGGTGCAGCACGCCGCCGTCGATATAGAATATCGGCGCGAGGTCAGGGTAATCCGGATCAATCATGAAGAACCGCTCAGGCCAGTCTAAGCTGCGGCGGCTGGCTATGCTCTCCCAATTCCAGACGTTCATATCAGGCGAGATGGATTTTGCGAATAGTTCTGTGCGCCAAAGCGAGGCTTGTGCGTTGACTCGCCAATCTAGCGAGCGATCCTCCCGGAACGGCGGGTATTCGGACGCTTCGCCATGTTCGAAGTGGGGCGGTCTGAGCATGAACTTGCCGATACCCGCGTCGGCGTCCATCCAAACCAGGCATTGCGCGATCATGTCGCCGTCAACGCGGCGGGAGATATAAAAGTCGTCCAGCATAAACAGGATGTATGGCGTATCGATGGACGATAGGGTACGCAGCTGGAGTTCGCCCCAAGCGGCTTTCCGTCCGCTGTTGTAGAAGCGAGGGCAGCGAATATCCAAACCGTCCGCGGCTAAAGTCTTTGACTCGGACGACAGCGTGATGGGGAACGGGCAATCCGGCCACCGTTTTTTTAAGAAAAAGAAAAAACCCGGCCACAAATCCGAGTAAGCGTCACAGCTGGAGACGTATAGCGTGCAGTGTGCGCCGGACATTCAGTCACTTCCTCGACGCGGGCTATACCCCATTCAGCTAAGGACTTCCACGGATTCACGACGGATTTTCGCCGCTCGCCTTAGCGAGCGACGAAAAACAGGAAGCACTTAGCGATACGGGGTGTAGTTGATCGCAGCCATATAAGCGTCCGTATAGTGTATTCAGTCTATTCCCGCGCTGTGAGGATTATAGCTGTTTGCTGCGCCAATGCCACTTCTCTACCAGCAGCGCCATCCCGGCCATGATTGCCACCACCATTATCCACGGCGTCGCGATCGTTAGAAACACCAGCATATCTATGAAATAACTCCCCACCGCGCGCATCGATACGCCGAACTGCGTCCGCATCCTGCCCCATAGCGTGCTGCCTATCCCCACTGGAATAATCGCCGTCTCCGTCAGCGCGATATCAATCTGAGGGTACATCGCGCGCGAATCCCATCCCTCTAGCGTCCCTTGAACGGAACTGATCTGCGCCTCCAGGTCGGCTATGCGCGCCTCAATCGTCATTATCTCTTCAATATCGGATGTATCGGCCAGCAGCTGCTCCAACCGCGCTAGCTGACTCTGCAACCCGGCCAGCTTGGTCGTCGTCTCGGCATACTGATCGGAATAATCCTGCTGCAGCAGTTCCGAACCCGTTACGTCCACCAGTGAATCCAGCGAACGCAGGAATCCGCCCAGCATGGTTTCCGGCACCCGTATCTGCAGCGTGCAGAACCTGCCGCCCTTCCCATCCTGCGTAAGCGGATCGCCGCTGACCGAATTGCGCTGCGCCCAGCCGCCGTACTGGAGGGTCAAGTCCAGGATAGCGTTCCTGTCTTCGTCGAAATTGGTCGTCTTTACTGTGTACGAGCCGTTGCGCAGCAGTTTATACGTGGCGCCTGACGGCGCCAGTAATGGCGACTCCCCTGATGAGAGCGTCGAGCCGCCCTGCCCTGCCCCAGCGAATACGCCGCTTATGGGAGGAAGCAGCGTGTCGGACGGAATTTCACCCTGGCTAAATGACGCGGGTATCAAGCCCATATGCACCAGCGTGGCTCCACCGAACATAATAACCAGCAGCGCCGCGACGGCGACCCACAGGCGTATATTGGTGTCGATCCGTCGCTTCGGAGGCTTCTCCATACGTATCATCTGCCGCCAGGATATCGACAACTCGTCGGGCGGCTCTATATCTGAGTCCAACGTGTGCAGACTTCGTATCAATTCGTACATTTCCTCACGGCGTGCAGCGCAAACAGGACAGCCAGCCTCGTGTTCGGCCATCTCTCGCACCATTCGCCGCGGCATTTGTCCGTCTAACAGCTCATGTAAAAGGAGGCGGTATTTTTCACATGTCAAGATATTCCCTCCTTTCCCCAAAGTTGGACGGATATGCCTTAGTTTTGTTCCCAATCCTCCTCGTATTTATCATAATTATCTTTTTTCCTATTCCTGGCGTTCAGCGCGGCCATACCGCCGGAGGCGTATACGGACAGCATCTGCCGCAACCGCTCCCGTGCGCGGCTGATTCGCGACTTCACGGTCCCGAGATTCAGCCGCAGCACCTGCGCCACTTCTTCATATGTTAAACCCTGAATGTCACGCAAAATTATCGCGGTGCGCATATCCAGCGGCAGCCGTGCTATACACTCTTTCAGCGTCTGGTTAAGATCGTTGCGCTCGAGTATTTCCTGTGGGTTATTCGATCTGTCCGTGACGGAGAACCCGGCGTCCATCATGCCTTCCAGCGATACAAACGGCTTTATCCTGCGGCGGCGAATCATATCCAGGCATACGTTGGTTGTGATGCGGTATACCCATGTCGCGAACGAGGCGTGGAAACGATATTCGCCGATCGCCCGATAAGCTCGCAGCATAACCTCCTGTGCGCAGTCAAACGCATCCTCCCTGTTATTGGTTATCCGGTAACAGAGTGTATAGATCCGCTGCTCCATGGGCAGTATCAACTGCTCATAAGCCTCCGAATCCCCGTTTTGAGCACGCTTGATCAGCCGATCGGACTCCTGCAAACGCAGTCACCTCCAAAAGTGCGAGATCGCTCGCAGTTCGGCGCGCTGGTCGGCGTGATAAGGCCGCCCGCGGTTCGCGCTGAAACATACTTGCCCCTCGCCGCCTCAAAAAGGATAGACCTATCCTCATTACGGCTAGGGTATCTTTGCGGAGGTGATTGCCCTCCCTTTCGTAATTTTTTCGACAATGCCGTCGTTTGTTTTTCTGTTTGTTTACTTCAATCCACGCCTCGCGCTAACTAGGCGATCAGCGTGACGATTGAATCTGCGCACCGCGGGCGGTTGCGACTGTAGTCTGTTCGACAAATCTCGCATGAGTCTGGGGGCGTTCCGCCCTGCCAGGTAAGAATCCCTTCGGGATTCCGCGGATACACGCCCGCTTCGCGCTGCGCGCCGCAACGGCGTCGCTGTTGCGGTCAGCGGATCTCCAGTCCGCCTCCATCCACGCCCATTGTGGAGACTAAAAATCCGTCCCAATCCCCACCGAGATCTTTTTCGAACAAACCCTAGCGCGCGCCCTGCAGCGCTATCCTCTGCAACGTATAAAATTAATCGACAATCCACGCCTTGGCCCGCTCCACTGCTCTATGCCATCCTTCGACGCATTTGTTGCGCTTTAAGGCGTCCATGGTGGGCTTGAATGTCAGATCGGCGCGCCACAGCCGCGACAGTTCGCCATAGCCCGCGTATACGCCCGCGCCCAGTCCGGCCATCCACGCCGCGCCCAGCGCCGTCGTTTCCACGACCGCAGGACGTTCAACGGCGGCGTTCAATATGTCCGCCTGGAACTGCATCAGGAAGCCGTTCGCGCTCGCGCCCCCGTCAACGCGTACCGCCTCGACCGATCCATCCCCGTCGGCCATCGCGTTGATAACGTCCGCCGACTGGTAAGCGATCGACTCCAGCGCCGCTCGCGCTATCTGCGCCCTGCCTGTGCCCCGCGTCATGCCGACCAGCGTGCCGCGCGCGTACATATCCCAGTACGGCGCGCCCAGCCCTGTGAACGCCGGCACTAAGTATACGCCTTGGTTGTCGGCGACTGAGCGCGCGAGCGCCTCGGTCTCGTCGGCCCTGGCGATTATGCCCAGTTCGTCGCGCAGCCATTGCACCGCCGCGCCGCCGACGAACACGCTGCCCTCCATAGCGTATACGGCCTCGCCACGCCAGCGCCACCCAGGGCAGGTTATCAGACCCTTCGCGCCGCGAACGGGCGTAGACCCGACATTCTTCAGCAGGAAGCACCCTGTGCCGTAGGTGTTCTTGAGCATACCGGGCGCGAAGCACGCTTGACCGAACAGCGCCGCCTGCTGATCCCCGGCGACTGCCGTAACGGGTATGCGCCGTCCCAGTATAGCGGGATCCAGCGCGCCGAAGTAGCCGATCGTGTCGCGAACCTCCGGCAGGACGGTGGCAGGAATTTCCAGCGCATTTAATAATACACCATCCCACTCCAGGCTGTCCAGACCCAGAAGCATAGTTCTTCCAGCATTCGACACATCCGTCAGATGCGGGCGCCCTTCCAGCATATGCCACATCAGGAACGTATCCACCGTGCCGAAACATAGCTCGCCAGCCTGAGCGCGGGCGCGCAGGCCGTACGTATCCAGCATCCACTTGAGTTTCGTCGCAGAGAAATACGCGTCGGGCACTAGGCCTGTCCGGCGCTCGATCTCGCCGAAGAGGCCGGCGGCGCGCAGTTCCTCGATAATAGGCGCGGTTCGTCGGCATTGCCAGACGATGGCGTTGCACACAGGCTCGCCGGTCGCGCGATCCCACAGCAGCGTCGTCTCGCGCTGATTGGCTATGCCGATGGACTCGATATCGGCGGCCGCGTCTCCCGCCATGTGAACCGCGCCTTGAAGCGCCTCTATCTGGCTGGACAGTATCGATTTCGGGTCGTGTTCAACCCAGCCGGGATGGGGGTATATCTGGGGAAACGGGACGGAACACAACGATACGACCCGCCCCGCTCTGTCGAACACCACCGCGCGCGAACTGGTCGTTCCTTGGTCAATAGCCGCTATTAAGCCGGACATGCTAGCCTCACTTTATCTGAATACCGTATATCTTCTGCTCCTTGGTGCCAACGACGAGGATGTCGCCGTAAACGGAGGGCGAGGCCTCTATGTTTCCGTTAAGCGTGACGGAACCCAGCTCGCTGCCGGTCAGGCCGTCGAATATCGACAGCTTCCCCTTTGAGTTGCCCTGGATGATCCAGCCCCGGCCGCTCTCATTGTATACGGCCACGGGCGAACTCCATGAATACGCGCCCAGTGACGCGCGCCATTGAACCTGCCCGGTCTGCTTATCAAGCGCCAGCAGCGTGCCGCCGTCGCTCGTGCGCGATACGGTGAAGAACACCAGCCCTTCCAGCGCGCCCTTGCCCACCACGGGCGAAGCCATGCAGCCGCCGGTTATCGTCTCGCTGTAGTCGCATCGGATCGTGTAAGCCCATTCCTCATCGCCGGTAAGGGCGTTCAGGCGGCGGATAGTCACGTCGGAATCACGCTTGCGCTGTACGACCGTGTTGCCCGTATACAGCGCGACGCGTCCGTCAGTCTCCACCTCAAGCGCGACGGTCGCGGCGACCTTGTCTCCTGTATTCACTATCCAAACGGGCTGCATCGTGGACATATCCACGCATTGCACGCGCCCGCCGTTATCTCCGTAGTATGCGTACTGGCCGTATACGGCCACACTGGATTCGGTGCCGACCAGCTTGTCGTCGGCCTCGTAGTAGTAATTGACGGTCGACAGAGTCGAGCTCAGCGCGCCCGCCGCGGCATCCAGCCGCAATCCCAGATCGGTTGTGTAGAGCAAACCATTGCCCCCGGCGGTGATCATCGTGTTCGTGGCGGGGTCGATCAGCGCGGTGCCGTTGAATGTGCCGTTGGTAAGGGTGGCGTTCTTGTCCACGCCGTTGATAAGGAACAGTTCGCTCTGGTCGATCAGGCTGAAGCCGCGCTCGCCGATCGGGTGCTGAACAGAGCCTAATATGGATATGCCTTGACCGATCAGCATGAACGGATACCCGATGGGGTGAATCGTCGCCGAACCCTTGATCGGGTAGCCGATCTTGATAGGCGAGCGGGTCTCCTCGCCGTCCTCCAGATCGTAGAAGTAGACGTTGCCGTCGAGGGTGGCGTAAATGACCTCTTTCAGGGCGGTCTTGGCTTTCTTATCCTCGACGATGTTCATCATCTCACGGATGTCGGAGGGCCAGGTCACTATTGCGGCCTGACCCGTCCAACCGACGCCGGTGAAGTTCCCCAGCGAACCGATCGAATGCTCCCAAAGAACCGTCAGCGCGTTCTCCTTTATATCGACGTTGCCGTAAGCCGCGTTCTGCCGGAACGGTCCGCCGCGGAACGTAGACACGCCTCGCAGAACCGTGCGGCCGTCTTTTTTGTTATAATCCTCCGGCGCGCCCATCACGACGGACTTGTTCCGCGAGTATGTCGGCACAGCCTGACCCTCGATCAGTACACTAGTTTTGGCTATGGACAACTCCGGCGCGGATACTCTCGATCCTACGGCGGGCTGCAGCCGGAATGGGTTGGGCGTTGGGGTGGGCGTTGGCGTGGGTTCGGGGGTGGGCGTCGGCTCCGGGGTGGCGGTGGGTTCGGGGGTGGGCGTCGGCTCCAGCGTCGGGATGGGCGTCGGGGTCGCGAGCGGGACTCCTACCCTGACGTTGACGCTTTGGATTCCCGTATCGCTCCACGCGTTGGCATCGCCGGCCTGGGCGCGTATGACGCCCTCGTACACCGCGTCGAACTTGACGGACATGTTCCATGTGCGCGCGCCGTCGTGCTCGAGTCCGTCGCTTGCCTGGATGGCGATCTCCTCGCCGTTCTGATCCAGCAGACGAACGCGGGTCGCGGCTGTCTTTGTGCGCAAGGTGAACTGAACCGGGATGCTCAAGTCCGACATGTCCGGCGAGTCGATGAACAGGTCGAGCACGCTGACGCCTTCCTGTTCAGGCTCCGGGGTTGGGGTCTGGACGGGATCGTCCGTCTCTCTCTCGTCCGGATTGATCAGTCTGCCGACATAGCCCATCACGTCGTTCGTAATGAAGTCGAGTCCCTTCGACTTCCATTCGGGCATGAAGAACCACACCGCTCCTATAGCGATCACGATGATCAGCAACAGGATCAGTATCGTCGTCAGACATCCGTGGCTGCGCCTGCCGCGATCCGGTCGCGTATCCGGGCTTTCGTCTCGGATAGGGTCGAGATCGGCCTCGTACCGCTGCCTATGATCCTGGCCTTGAGCCTGGGCCTTGCGGTCATAATACGCGTTCGGGTCGCGTTTGCGCAACGGCTTCGGAGGGTTGGCTCCGCCCGATGGATCCGGCCTGGGTTGGGATCTGGCTGGCGCGGCGGTTCCGGCGCGCTGACGCTGTGGCGCGCGTTCATACGAATCCCCGCGCCCGTCCTCGAAGTCGTCTTCCGGCGGCGCGATCCGGCGTTTCGCCACGGCTGGCGGCGGGTATTGCGGATCGCTCCGGCGCGCGGGCTCTACGCGCCTGGATGCCGCGGCGGCCGCGCCGCGCGATTTCATCTCCCGCGCGTACGAACCAGAGCGCGTGTCCGGCGGAGAGGCGCGTTCGGCGTAATCGCCGTCCTGCTCTTCCCGCAGCCGCATAGCCTGGGTTCGTCTGCGGCGCGGGGTATCCACCGGCGTGTAGACGCGCGTCTCCTCAGACTCCATTGATTCGGGGATCTTTCCCATCGCGGCCCCGTATGGGGTGGAAACGCGTCCCGCCCCCTGGGAATCGTACCTTGACCCCGGCGCGGCCGATACGCCGGCTATGTCGTTCTGCCGTCTGCTGCGCGAATCGCTGTTCAATCAAGGACACCTCGTTTCGACCGTATTATACATAATCCCAACGATTGAAACAAGTCTATTGCTCCCCTTTTTTGGTCAAGTTAAAAAATACCTCAGTTTCGCTATAATACGACGCGATACGAGGCGGCGCGAAGCGAAACGAAAGTGGATTAAGGGCGGATTAAGGGTGGATTAAGAGCGAAATGGAAGCGAGCCGGCGCGGACGGCTTGGACGCCGCGCCGGAAAAACATACTGGTAAAACCTTCGGCGATGTGGTAGAATAGCAAGGCTGTATGTATTATACTCCGCGCCGGTAAGGATTTCCATGGATTCGCGATGGATTTTCACCGCCCGCTAAGGCGGGAAGCGCTTAGCGGTATGAAGTATAACGGCTATCCGCGCAATAAAGGGAGTGCTGAATAATATGAGCGGAGCGGTCAACGCACAGGCCTCGACCGAACTGATGCGCCAGCTGAGTCTAGCGGATCTCGACGGCGCGATATTGCACAAGCGTGAGAATATACGCTACTTCAGTGGGTTCACCGGTGAAGGGCTGCTGCTGATCACGAATCGGCTGCGCGCGATCGTGACCGATTTCCGCTACGTCGAACAGGCGCGGATTGACTCGCCTGAGTGGCGGACGGAGTCCACTTCGCCCGAACGCAATCACGACGTGGTCGCGGCGTCGCTGCTTAGCGGCGAGAAGCGTCTGGCTTTCGAGGACGATTATGTCTCCGTGGCGAATATGCGCAGGATGAACCAAACGATGCCGGATATTGCCTTCGAGCCGATAGCAAAGCTGCCCGAGAGATTGCGCGAACTCAAGACGCCCGATGAGATCGCGTTCATTGCGAAGGCGTGTGCGATCGCGTGCGAGGCGTTTGAATCGATCATGGGCGAGATAAAGCCGGGACGCACTGAGCGCGAGATATCCTGGATACTGGAGCGCGCGATGCTGGAGCGCGGCGCGGAAAAGACGGCGTTCGACACGATCGCGGCGGGCGGCCCGAACGGCTCGCTGCCCCACGCGTCGCCCAGCGACAGGAAGCTGGAGAAGGGCGACTTTTTTACGCTGGACTTCGGTTGCCAGTATAACGGCTACTGCTCGGACGTAACGCGCACAGTCGCGTTAGGCGAGGTCTCGCAGGATAAGCGCAAGGTATACGAAACCGTGCTGACCGCGCAGCTGACGGCGCTGGACGCGATCAAGCCCGGCGTACTGTGCAGGGAGATCGACGCGGTCGCGCGCAATTACATTTATAGCGCGGGCTACGAGGGGATGTTCGGTCACGGGCTGGGACACTCGCTGGGTCTTCGGATCCACGAGGATCCGCGGTTCAGCCAGACGGCGGGCGACGCGACGTTGAAGGCCGGACATATCATGACCGTCGAGCCGGGCATATACCGCCCGGGCAAGGACGGCGTGCGCATTGAGGACACGGTGTTAATAACCGAAAACGGCGCGGTAAGGCTGACGCCGACAACGAAGGAACTAATCGTGCTATAACGAGCATACTACCCACTATCCCACTATCGTTGAAGTGCGGTAAGACGGCATTGTGAACATTACAAGGGAGGCTGAATTGTGTTAACGGCAGGCGAGTTTCGCAAGGGCATTACGGTCGAATGGGACGGCGGCGTTTGGAATATCGTGGAGTTTCAGCATGTCAAGCCCGGCAAGGGCGCGGCGTTCGTGCGCACGAAGATCAAGAACGTCATGACCGGCGCGGTGGTTGAGCGTTCATTCAACCCGACGGACAAAATGCCGCGCGCGATTATCGAGACCAAGAAGATGCAATACCTATACAACGATGGAGAGTTGTACTACTTCATGGACGTGGAGACGTTTGAACAGGAGCCGCTCAGCCACGACCAGGTCGAGGACGCGATCCGGTTTATAAAGGAAAACACGGTCGTGGACGTGCGCTATTTCAAGGGCAAGGCGTTTTCAGTGGAGCCGCCTAACTTTGTCGAACTGCAGATCACTCAGACCGAGCCGGGATTCAAGGGCGATACGGCCAGCAACACCACCAAGCCCGCGACGGTCGAGACCGGGTTTGAACTGTCGGTGCCGCTGTTCATCAATCAGGGCGAAATGATCCGCATCGACACGCGCACGGGCGAATATATGGAGCGCGCGTAAGGGAGTTGAGTATGCAGGTATTATCCGATCGGGTCGCGTACCTGAAGGGTCTGGCCGAAGGCTTGGCCGTCGGCGAGCAATCCAAGGAAGGGCGGCTGATTAGCGCGATCATCGAGGTGCTGGGGGATGTGGCCAAGGTGCTGACCGATCTGACGGAGAAGCACCAAGAGCTGGACGAATATGTCGAGAGCATCGACGAGGATCTGGCCGAACTGGAAGAGGCGCTGCTGGACGAGGAAGACGACGATGACGACGATGACGACGACGATGACGATGACGACGATGACGACGAAGGCTACGACGGACTGATCGAATACGACTGTCCGCACTGCGGTCATACGATCTACTTCGACGCGGAGACGTTTGACATGCAGCAGGAAAGCGTGTGCCCGAACTGCGGCAAGCGGATATTCTCCGGCGACGACGAGATTCGCCCGGAACCCAAGGGATAGCGGCCGAGGAGGATTCAGTAATGCAATTGACGATGGACAAACTCGTTGCGCTGTGCAAGAACCGAGGCTTCGTGTTCCCTGGGTCTGAGATATACGGCGGGCTGGCCAACACGTGGGATTACGGCCCGCTGGGCGCCGCTTACAAGAATAACGTCAAGCGCGCCTGGTGGCGCAAGTTCGTTACCGAAAGCCCCACCAATGTCGGGCTGGACAGCGCCATACTGATGAACCGGCAGGTATGGGTGGCGTCGGGACACGTGGGTAATTTCAACGATCCGCTGATGGATTGCAAGGCGTGCAAGGCGCGCCATCGCGCCGACAAGCTGATAGAGGAATTTACGGCCGCTAAGGGCGAGCCGATTCAGGCGGACGGCTGGCCTAACGATAAAATGGAGAGGTACATTGCGGACGAGGGGATTCCGTGTCCCATTTGCGGCAAGAAGGATTTCACGGGAATCCGCAAGTTCAACATGATGTTTAAAACCTTCCAGGGCGTGAACGAGGATAGCGCGGCGGAGATATACCTGCGGCCGGAGACGGCGCAAGGGATATTCGTCAACTTCAAGAACGTGATGCGCACGACGCGGCGCAAGCTGCCCATAGGCATAGGGCAGATAGGTAAGGTGTTCAGGAACGAGATCACGCCGGGGAACTTCACGTTCAGGACGCGCGAGTTTGAGCAGATGGAGCTGGAGTTCTTCTGCAAGCCGGGGGAGGATCTGGAGTGGTTCCAGTACTGGCGCGGATTCTGCCGCGATTTCCTGCTGAAGCTGGGGATGAAGAGCGATAACCTAAGGTTGCGCGACCATGACAAGGACGAGTTGTCGCACTATTCGAAGGCGACGACGGACTTCGAGTATAGGTTCCCGTTCGGGTGGGGGGAGCTGTGGGGGATCGCGGATCGAACCGACTTTGATTTGAAGGCGCATCAATCGGTATCGGGCGAGAGCATGGAATACATGGATCCGATGACGAACGAGAGGTTCGTGCCGTACTGCGTGGAACCGTCGCTGGGAGTGGATCGCGCGGCGCTGGCGTTCCTATGCGACGCGTATGAGGAAGAGACGCTGGCGGATAATGACAGCAGGGTTGTGCTGCATCTGCATCCGGCGTTGGCGCCGTTCGCGGCGTGCGTGCTGCCGCTGCAGAAGAATAAGCTGGGCGCGTTGGCTACTGAGATATATCAAGGGCTGTGCAAGCGTTTCGAGTGCGATTATGACGAAACGGGTTCTATCGGTAAGCGTTACAGGCGGCAGGACGAGATAGGCACGCCGTACTGCGTGACGGTGGATTTCGACACGGCGGAGCAAGGCACCGTGACGGTGCGCGACCGCGACACGATGGAGCAAATAAGGCTTAAAGTGGACGAGGTGCCGGCGTTCATAGAGGGCAAGAGGGACTTTTAAAGCGCATCCGATCCGAAGATCGGACAGCGTCCCGCCGCAGCGGACAGCCGAGACTTACGCGACGCAACCCAACAAGC
>JAITDK010000111.1 GCA_031282605.1 Oscillospiraceae bacterium | reverse complement strand
AGAACGCCCCCGCCGCCGCGCAGTGCACGATCGCGCCTCCCAGCGCAGCAAGCGCCGTCCAAGGCTTGAATCCATGGAACATTCGAAGCGGCACGTGCACGGCGACGGCTATTGGGATCAGGCTGTACATCACCGCGCGAACGGCTGGGCCGTATATCTTCTCCGGATAGATAGCGAAGTTCATCGCGAACTCGCTGGCCAGCGAACCGACGGAACTGGCGTCGCCCCAATAGAAGCTCAACGTGTGCGCGGCCAGCGTTATGGCCGCGAAGACCGCCATGAACGCCAGCGAACCCAACGCAAACCACAACCATGCGGCGGAGTTCCCGGCGTAGAACAGCGTCATCAAGACGATCCCGTACAGCACGTCGCCGTAAGCCTGCAGCGAGGTTTTCGCGCAGAGCAGGTTCATAAGTACGTTGCACGGCTGCAGCAGGAACGTATCCAGTTCGCCCGTGACGATCAATTGAGTCAAGCTGGACGCGTTCGCGAACAGTATGGCAAACAGTCCATAACCACAGCTGCCGACAGCCCAGATGAACAGCACGTCCTCGAACGAGTATCCCGCTATGCGGCCACCCACCTGGCCGAACGCTATCCACCAGAAGAATATGAACGAGCTGTTTGACAGCGCCATGCCGAACGCCTGCATGAGGAAACTGGCGCGGTATTCCAGCGCGGAGGCCAGGTTTAAGCGATAGTAACAGGCGAATATGCGCAGATGCTTGCGAAAGCCGCGGATCGCGCGGTTTATGGCGGTCATAGTCAGCCTCCGTTCACTTGCAGGCGGCGCACACTGCGGTTGTACGCGAGCATGGTAAGCGTGACCGCAAGGGTGGCCCACATCGCCTGGCGCGATATCAGCTGCCAGAACAATTCAGGGGTGTAGCCGACGAATATCTTCGCGGGCGCCCAGTATACGTATGAGAACGGCAGATTTCGCGCAACGCGCTGAATCGCTTCGGGCAGGAATTCCATCGGCAGGAACATGCCCAGCATGAAGTTCAGTTTCTGATAGATCAAGTACAGCGCAGAGTTATCTTCAATCACGAACGACGATAGTCCCAGCAGCATCAGCGAGAAGTAATTCTGGATGACCGACAGCGTGACGGACAGCGCCAGCGGCGGTATTACCCCCAGTCTGAATCCCGGCAGCGGGCCAACGAATATCAGGCCCAGCGCGGCAGCGAGCGCGCCGAACAGGATTATGTTCAGCAGCATCTGGCCTGCGGAGTTCGCGAACTGGTACAACACGTAGTGGGCAGGGCGGCCCAGCTGGTAGGCGATGGAGCCGGTCTTGATGTCGCTGTTCATCATGCCAAACACGCCTGAATTGCACGAGAACGTGATGCCCTCGGTCATGATCAGGTACCACACCATCTGGGTGTAACTGTAGCCGTTCACGCCGCCCTCGCGGTATATAGCACCCCACAACCCCATAAAGATATAGATGAACAGTGTATAGAACGCGAAACGCGCAAACAGCGGCGCGCGGTACGTGATGGAGTTGATGAAACTCACGCGCGCGATTACGAAGTATTTGCGCATTCTCCCGATGATCATCCTCATACAGCCGCCCCCTTTCGGAATATCGACGCGATTATGTCTTCCATCGAGGGTTCTGTGAAGGGTTCAGTCGATGAGCCGCCGTTCGTCAGACCCGCCGCCGCCTTGAGTTGATCGACGGCGCAGTCCATGACGAGGCTGCCGTGATCGATTACCACGGCGCGGCGGCATAGGTTCTCGATATCGGCGGGATCGTGGCTGGTGAGGAACACGGTGGTGCCGCGCTCGCGGTTTCGGCGGAGTATCAGCGCGCGGATGGCCTGCTTGACCACGACGTCCAAGCCGATCGTGGGTTCATCCAGGAACAGCAGTTCGGGATCGTGAAGCAGCGAGGCCGCGACTTCACATCGGATGCGCTGACCCAGCGACAGCTTTCTTACAGGCGTTTGGATAAACTCGCCAAGCTCGAATACCTCTGTCAGTTCGGCGACGCGGCGTTTGCGTTCCGTATCGCTGATCTCGTATATCGCGGCCAGCAGCGTGAAGCTGTCCAACGGAGGCAGGTGCAGCCACAGCTGGGATTTCTGCCCGAACACCGTGCCGATGCGCATCGCCAGCCGTCGACGATCCTTCATCGGCGACATGCCAAGCACGCTCAATCCGCCGCCGCTGGGATGCAGTATACCGCACAGCATCTTGATGAACGTGGACTTGCCCGCGCCATTTGGCCCGATGAACGCGACGATCTCGCCCGGTTCGACGGTTAAGCTGACGCTGCGCACGGCGTCCACTTGCTTCCACTGCGGGCTGAACAGCGCGCGCACGCTTGCGCCCAGCCCCTCGCCCTTCACCTTGGCGAGGTAGGTCTTGCTTAACGCACTGGTCTCGATTACCGGCATGGTGAGACCTCCTTTCGGGATAACAAAAGCTCCGGAACGATGCGTCGTTCCGGAGCGGGTATTGCTCTCCTGCCGACGCAACGCCTATGGGCGGTCGCATCGGCGGCTCTATGAGCTACCGACGCGATCGCCTATAAATAATCTGCATCCACAGTTGAGATGAGTATACGATCATGGTCGGCGCCTCCTTGATGGGATATACGATGATTAAAAGTATATTAACTCGGAATGGGAAGAATGTCAATGGTTCGGGCAATTCGGAAACAGTAAATACGGTTGCAATTTCTGCACTACTATGTAGAATGACCTGCAGATTTTAGTCGCTTTTCCGCTGCTACGACAACCGATATGCAGGCGTATGCCGTGCGAAAATCGCATAACTCGTTATTTCCGAACTGAAGGTTCTAAATATCCGCCGGAGTTTAGACGTATGATTTATACGACAAACGCAGTCGAAGGATCCACTGGAAACTGGGATAAGCTGAAAGCCGGGGGAACGGGTTGGGGAAGGGCATATCACACCTGCGGCGTGATACGCCCGCGCTCCATTGTGTCGATGCCGGCGCCGTCAAGATCGGGTAGTATTATATAAGCGATTGCACTGCGGCATCATCCATTGCGCCTTCGTATAGAAGGTTATGGAAGATCTATGCGCTCTTAACAGCGGCGAATTCTTCCGCTTCCGGCGCTTCCTTGGCGGACGCCGACGGGCTTATGCTGTCGATCCATGTTTTGATGCCATTCTCCGCGCTCGGCGATAAGTGAGCCAGAACGTGCTGCTTGTTCAACAGGTATATAAAGCAAAGGATATCACGTGCTGTGCGTTTCTTTTCGCTATCGGAGAGCAGGGCGGAGAAGCCGTAGTCGTTCATGCCCTTGATGCGATCAAAATAATGGCTCTCGCCATGCAAAACCAGCTTGTACATCAGGTTTTTGAAGTATTCCCTCAAGTTCTCTGGAATGATTGAGAGGATGGGGTCATTTGTGGATATATGCCCGATGTCTTTTTTGTACGAGAAGGCAGCGAACGCTTCCAGCACACGGCGCATGGTGTTGCCGATAGTCAGACTATCGTCACTACCTTTGTCAGCATAGGCAAAGATTCTTTCGAGCGAACGAGAATACTCGTTGTAATCTGTGCATTTGAGTTCAATTACCTTGCGATCCACCAGTTGCATTACGAGGTAACTCGCCGCATTGGCCTTGCCTTTGAAGCATTCTTCGATTTCCTTTAAGCCTTTCCCCATAT
>JAITDK010000064.1 GCA_031282605.1 Oscillospiraceae bacterium | reverse complement strand
ACCGCGTCGTAGGCTTCCTGATGCTTATTGTTCAGCACCGAACCCTCGGTCACATATATGTGGTACGAATCTGACCCGGATTTGATCAGCTCCACATAGTTGCGAATCTTCCGCTTCAGGCATACGTCGGAAACCAGCCCAAGCCCTGTCTCGGAATCGATGCGCGGCAGATTGCCCGCGTCGGGATCCCCGTTCGGGTTTCCGTTGATCACGTCGAAGTACAGAATGAATTCATACCGATTTTGGATACTCATGCTTCCACAGCCTCCTCTACGCGTTTGGTATACAGCGCCTGCCGCTGGTGATAATAACCCACCATAAACAGCCCTTGATCCGATAAATCCAGTTTATTTGGAAAAGCCTTGGGGTTCTCTTCGCCGACGCCGATTTTCCCCACAACCTCCTGTATCCTCATATCCAGGTAGTGACCATTTATTTTTGTGATATGATGCTGCGCCATTCGGAGCAGCACCGGGAACACCGTGCCCGGCGTCGCCGACGCCGAGGCAAAATAACGATCCCTGATGCTCGCGCCCACACTGCCTATCGCGTCGGACTGCGCCTTTTCCATCAACGCGAACAGCCGTCCCATCAGATACGCAGGCGCGTTCCATTCCTCGTTCAAGCCCACCTTGATCCCTTCTTTCCATTCTTTATTATCTTTCAGCCGTGAGTCACGCAGCAGATACGCTTTGATCACTGCGGCGCGCACGCGGTTTATCGTTTTGTCGCTGCGGATACGCATCATAACCGCCGCATACAAACTGCTCGGATACGACTGTCCGGTGTATATCGCACGCATCAACGCGCCGGACAATGTCTGCGGGACGTTATCAGCCTTGCCTTGCGCCGCCGTTTCCCGCATAATCATCCACGGTGCGAGAAATTCCGGCTCCGATGGCCCGTGGACAATCTCCGTATCCCTATGATGCTGAACCACGCGCTGCACCAGTGCGCCGAAGCTATCCACGTAGTAATAGCGCACCGAAATTCGCGCCGCGTTTGGCGCAAGCCCCAGCAGGTGCATGTGCACATTCTCATTCAGGTTCATCTCCGCCAGAGGCCGCCCGGCTCTCAGGCGCAGCAGCGCATCCCACATCATCTTGGCGGTTCCCGCGTCGTCGCGATCGCCGTCCGCCGCGTCCTCTTGCGGCTCGATCGGCTCGACCATGCACCACGTAAAGCCCTCTTCCAGCGGCGCGTGTGTTCTCGCCCAGAAGACCTGCGAGATATCGCCAATGCGGATACAGCGCCCGCCCGATCCTTTCGGCAAGTTCAGCAGATGGTTGAGAGCCGTCGTGTAAGCAAACGCCGCCCGCTCCGATACAGGCGCGTTCAGGCTCTGGCTCTTGTTAAAAAACTTAAACGCGGGGGAGTTGAACGAAACCAACGCCGCCCCGGTCGATTGAGCGCCAACGACGCCTTTTATGCTCGGATGAACCGACGCGATAGGCAGTTCCTCCCCCGTGATCAGGCATTGCCCGACCAACGCCGTGTCCTCATCGGATTGCTCCCGCTCCCAGGCCGCTCTCAAGGCCGGGCGTTCATGCAGATAGGTTCCATTGAACATAAAGACCAGATTCCCGCCGGCCAGCAGTGCCTCCCTTTCATCATCGAACAGCGGCTCGTCAAACTGAGTGGGATTCCACCGATTCAGGAACGCGCAAAACGCCCGCGCGCCCGGATCATCCAGCGCCGACAATATGCGCAAGTTCAATTCCCGAAACGCTTGAAACAGCTGCGCGCTGCGTCCCGGCTTGCCCTTGCTATCACGCCCGAGCGCATAACCCGAGTTATCGGAGAGGTAATTAGCGCGAACGCCCGCCGTGCGAACTAATCGCTCCGGTAGCATCCACTTTGGGTTGATCAGCTTCTTCTTCTCCAGCTTCGCCAGCGGAATCACCGCGACGATACGACCGTCGTCGGATAACTCCAGCGCGTGCGAAACAGGCGCGGGCGAGTATCCCCGCAGGGCAATGCCCGAACTTTGCGCATCGGCGGCCAATCGCTCGTATAGCGCGCACAGATCCTGCAGAATCAAGCGCCCACCTTCTTTACTCGCAGCGGCGGCACGTCAAACACCCCGTCGCGCATAATGGGACGGAAGAATACGGGCTGCATCCCGTTCGTGTAATCGATATCCTGCAGCATCCAGCCCAGATCGCGTTCGCCCTTCAGCGCGCTGACGGGCGTTTCAGCGCCGTCCTCAAGTAAGGTAAAATGAGCCGCGAACTCCTTGCATCCAAGGCATGGCGTCCGGAATGCCTGCCCTTCCCTCGCGCGTCGCAGGAAGATGTTATAGTGCTTCTCGGGTTTATCTACCACATCAGGATGATCGACCATCTCAAAGTGCGCCTCAATCACATAGGCGACGTCCCTTAAATATAACGTTGCGCGCTGCTCGCGTTCCTGGCTGGGTATCTTGCTCAGTGTCTCCGGCGCGTTCCTGCGGCAGGCGGTTTCCGCGCCGAGCATAATCCCCTTAACCTCATTCCGGCGAAAACTATCAAATCGCGGCTCGTTCAGCACATGAATCCTGTCAATCGCCCACCGTATGGCGGGTTTCCAATGGATGCATTCCAGAATACCGCGCGCGGCGGAGGGCGTCATAACATCATAGCTGACGCGTTCCACACGCATTTCAGGCCGGGAGAAACATGCGCGCTCCCCCCACACCTTAAGGCGGATCCCATAGCCCATTTCAACTCCTCCTCGTATAGTTAAACCATAGCTATCGCGTTCTCTACCAGCGGGTTTACCGGCTCCAGGCCAATGTCCTCGCGGTAGTGCTCCTTCAGCGCTTCCGAAAGCACGGGGTACAGCCCGCCGACGACTTCAATCCACCCGTTTTCATATATTTCGGCATACTCTTTCGCGTACAGATTCACCCCATATCGCTGCAGCGCCTTCAATGCCTTGCCGAGTGATTCGTCTCCCCGCGAAACCGCCGCCCGCAGGTTCTCAACACGCTTCACGCCCTCGTCGCCATAGGGCACGAAGATCGTCTCGCCGCCGTCCTCTTCGATCAGCTGATATTCTTTGGCGACCTCGTCAAACGGGATGTTCACGTAGCGCGTAACTTCCTCACTGTTCAGCATCTTTAGGATCTTCTTATTGTCCAACATATCCATTCCGCGAACCATGAACCGCTTTTCCGAGTACGATCGCACTGCATCCAGCGACAATGGATCATCAAACTGCTTCAGCACACTATCGGCAATTGCGGCCGATTGACTTATAAAGCCCCTTGGCAATCCTTCCGCCGGACGGTATACAAACACCTCGCCTGGCTGTTCCATCCTGCCTTCACGGTTGCAGCGTCCCGCCGCCTGGGCGATAGCGTCGATTCCGCCCAACTCGCGATACACCACGGCGAAATCCACATCCACGCCCGCCTCAATCAGCTGTGTTGAGATCACCAGGCATGGCTCCTTTGCGCGTAAATGCGCTCGAATCTTCTCCAGCACCGCCGTTCGATGCGCCGCGCACATACGCGCGCTCAAGTGGTACACGTTTGGCTGATCTTTCAACAGTTGATATAATTCACGCGCGCGCTTGCGGGTGGACACAATACATAATGCCCGCGGATGCTGACGAAGGCGCGCGGCGGCGTCCTCGACAGCGAGCTTGCCTAGCATATGCACGGTCGTACGCTTCAGCGCGGTGTATAGTTCGTCGCGGTTCTGGATAATCTCTCGGGGCTTGCAGTTCGCTGTCCAGTACGCATCCAAAGCGGGCTGCGTCGCCGTGCACAGGAGCGCCGTACAGCCATAGTGATTGCACAACGTCTCCAGCGCGGCCAATGTCGCCAGCAGCAGCTCGTCCGGCAGCGTTTGCGCCTCATCCAATATGATGACGCTCCCGGCGATATTGTGCAGTTTGCGGCATCGCCACTTTCGGCTTGCGAACAACGATTCGAAAAACTGCACCGCCGTGGTAACGACGATCGGCGACGCCCAGTTTTCTGTGATTAAGCGGCGGACGCGCGAAGTTTCAGGCTCATCGTCTCGGTCGGCGTCTTCGGGAATATCAATGGCGCTATGGTGTTCCAACACGTACGCTTCGCCGAAGACGTCCCTATATACCTTCGCCGTCTGTTCGATGATCGATGTAAACGGCGCGACATAGATCACACGCCGATGATGGTGGCCCAGCGCGTGTTCCAGCGCGAACGTCATTGAGGCGAGCGTCTTCCCGCCGCCCGTCGGCACGGTCAATGAGAAGAGTCCCGGTTCAAGCGCGCTCGCGGCCAGACAGGCGTTCAATACGCTTGCGCGCTGTTTATTGACCCACGTGACCGGCGCGTTACGCGTTACGTCAGCCAGCTTCATCTTCAACGCTTCCGCGCAATACTGAAGCGACGCGCGTTCGGCTTCTCGAGTGGCCGCCGGTCGAAGCCGCGCCTTCTCAACATTGGTAAAGCGCTCGGTATCCAGGCTGTCTGCGTCGACCAGGCAGGAATAGAGCATACGGGCGAAAAAGGCGACCTGAAAGCCCATATTTACTTTATTGAATCTCGGGAAGGCCGGCGCGGTCGGCAGCGCATGTTCTGTCAAAAATTCTGACGTAGGCTCCGGATGATCCTTCAGGCGCTTGATCAACGAACCCTCGCCCTGCTCCGAACCCGCGTCCGGAAGATGCCCGTGGTGACCCAGAATCGTATACGCCAGCAGTTTTCCCATAGGGGAACCATACTTTTTTAATGCGATCCGCCCGCCTTCCGTAGAATGATCCACCCTTCTACGCTCGCCAAGCAGCCGTTTCTGAAACGCTTCCGTATACTTTCCCGCGTCATGAAGTAAGCCGCAAAGTTTAGCCCAATCCGACATGCCGAATGGCTCCGCGAAAGCCGCAGCCAACGCGGCAGTATTTTCCAGATGATCCGACAGCGTCTGCCAGGTTTCCTGTGGCAGATTCTCCAGTGTGTGCGCGTACCATGTCATATCAGTCAACCACCCCGCAATGTCGTTATGTGTAAGATTTTAACATTTCCGATCGAATAATGCAATAGTTTATTTACTCAAAGTCAATATTTTGTTTGTATGGTGTTACAGCTCAGCAGGGAGAGAGTGCACGAGCGCGGCGAAGGCAGGTTCGAATGGCGGCGAGAACATCTTCGCCGCGTTTTCTGACAGTATCTATAAGCGACCGGATTTTACAGTAATCCGTCAGGCCGCTCCACATTCGAGAGCAGCCCGAGACTTTTTGCTTCGTTTTGCAATGCCGCAGGTCTCGTTCCGCTTGGTTGTTCGTGTAGGGCGCT
>JAITDK010000060.1 GCA_031282605.1 Oscillospiraceae bacterium | reverse complement strand
CGCGTCGTTGGATACGGCGTTCTCTACGCGAATCACGCCGTCGTCCCACGTCAGGCTGCTGACGCCCCACTCGGCGCGCCACATGCCGCGCGTCCATTCCGCCGGCAGTCCGGTAACCGGATCGCCTTGAGAGAAGTCGCCGTTGACCAGCAGGTTTCCCTCGACAGGCTCGGCGGCGGGCGTCTCCTCGGTTATGATACCGCCGCCGGGTATTTCCGTGGGCGCGGCTGTATCCGACTGTGCGAGTCCGCCGTCCGCCGCGCATATGATACATACCAACAACGCCGCGATGGTCATAACCATACGGCGTGACATAAACCTGCGGCGCGCCGCCGCGCTGTGTCCCGGCATGGTGTATCTCCTTTGTATCGTTATAGTATGATTATCATGCCGCGGCCTCCGGCGTTTCAAACGCGTTTCGGATATGCCTGATGCGGCCTGGGTATATCTCGATTACGTCAAACCGCGCGTACGAGTCAGACAGGTCTTGCTCGTACAGCCATGACTGAGCGGCCTGAGCGATGCGCGTCTGCTTGCGCAGCGTTACCGCCTCGCACGGCAATCCGTACGCCGCGTTCGCGCGGGCTTTCACCTCGACAAAGGCTAGTATGCCGTCCATGCTCGCGATTATGTCCACCTCGGCTGCGCGGGTGCGGTAGTTGCGTTGCAGGATAGTATACCCGCGTTTCTCAAGCCACGCGGTCGCCTGCGTCTCGGCATAGCGTCCGAACGCGTAGGCGTCCCTCTTGGCGGCCATAGACGCGGCTTTGCGCGCGGCGTGGGATTCGTCTTGCGGCGCATTCACTGATTACGCACCTTCTCGCCTAGGTTCTTCAAGAACGGCATTCTATGTATCTTAGACGGACCAAACCTCAAAATCGTTTCATAATGCATAGCGGTACCGTAACCCTTATGACTCGCGAAGCCGTAACCGGGGAAATCAGCGTCCAGCGCTTTCATCAGCCGATCCCTTGTCACCTTTGCCACAATCGACGCCGCCGCTATCGAATAAGATACCGTGTCGCCGTGGACTATCCCCATCTGCGCGACTGGCAGCGGCAGGTCTTGCCTGGCGTCGATCAGCAGCAGATCGCATCTGGATTCGTCCGTTTCATTCAACCCGTTCGCCGCGCGAGTCATCGCCAGCTTTGCGGCGTTGAGTATGTTCATCGCCTCTATCTCCTCCACGTCAGCCATTCCGATGCCGACGAACCAGGCCGAGGAGATTATCGTATCGTACAGTTTTGACCTTTGCGCGGGCGAGAGTTTTTTTGAGTCGTCCACGCCTGGGATGATCGGCTGCGGCGGCATACCCACACAGGCCGCGACCACCGGACCCGCCAGCGCGCCGCATCCGGCCTCGTCCATGCCCGCGATGCGCGTTCCTTGCAGCCAGTATGCCGAATCATGCGCCGCCATGGCGTCGCGGCGCGCTTGACTATGCTCGCTCAAGCGTTATCCTCCCCAGTTTCCCCGCACGAAACTCATCCAATACCACCGCCGCCGCCCGCGCCGTATCCAAGCGACCCCCGCAAAGCATATAACCGCGTCCGATGCAGACCGCTTCCAGCATGGATTCATAATGGGCGTCGGCTTGTCCGGCGCTGTCCGGCAGTTTGAATCGCGCGCGCACGGATTCCGGCGCGGCGCTCATCAGCTCATTCAGCAACGCTTCCGCCAAACTTTCTTGATCCAGTATCTCGTCGCGGATGGTTCCCAGATACGCCAGCCGCCTTGACGCGTCCGCGTCGTCGATCCTCGGCCACAGCAGGCCGGGGGTGTCCAGCAGTTCCAGGGTATCCGTCACGCGCACCCATTGCGGCGCTCGGGTGACGCCAGGACGGTCGGCGGTTTTCGCTGAAGCGCGGCCGCTTAGCCTGTTGATGAACGCGGACTTGCCCACGTTGGGCACGCCGACCACCATCACGCGGATCGTCTTGTTTATACCGCGCGAGGCGGCTCGCCTCAACGCGTGAGCCGAGGCTCGTTCAATCGCGCGCAGCACGTCCTGCGGTCTGCCCTTCAGCGCGTCGAACGCTATGGCGTCGACGCCGTTTCCCTGTAATCTGGACAGCCATGCGTCGGTTGCGCGCGGATCGGCCAGGTCGGTTTTGTTCAGCACAAGCGCGCGATGCTTGTCCGCGCAGAGTCTATCCAGATCCGGATTACGGCTGGATCGCGGCAGGCGCGCGTCGCATAGCTCCGCTACGGCGTCGACTCGGCGCAATTGCTCTATAAGCCGCCGACGGGCTTTGGCCATGTGTCCGGGATACCATTGAATCTGCAAGCGGACTCCTTATTATGTTATTACCCGTCGCCGGCCGGGTATGCGAGACTGTTCAGGGGCGGTCAGCCGATCAGTTTTGCCACGCGATCCAGCAGTAAGTCCGCGACGTCCTGTTTAGACATGATCGGGAACGCTTCCGCCGTATCCTTCGTTAGGAACGTCACTATGTTCGTCTCTACGTCGAAGCCGGCGCCTTCTACTGTCACATCGTTCGCCACCAGTAAGTCCGCGTTCTTCCTCGCCAGTTTCTCGCGTCCGTTTTCAATTAGATTGTCTGTCTCCGCCGCGAATACTACCAGCGCCTGCCCCGGCTTGCGCCTGGCGCCCACCGACGCCGCCACGTCAGGATTCTCCTGCAGTTCAAGCGTCAGCGGCTTGCCGTCGCGCTTCTTTATCTTGCTTGCCGACTGCTCGGCCGCCCTGTAATCACTGGGCGCCGCCGCCATTATCACCGCGTCCGCCTTCGGCATGTACTGCATTATCGCTTGGAACAACCGCATCGTCGTATCAATATTCACAACCTCTACAAGCGGCGGAGGCGCAATGTTTACCGGCCCTGTAACCAGCGTGACCTTCGCGCCCCTGGCCGTCGCCCGCTCCGCAATCGCGTAACCCATCCGCCCCGACGATCTGTTCGTCAAATACCGCACCGGATCAAGCATCTCCCGCGTCGGTCCCGCCGTAACCAGCACATGCTTGCCCTCCAAATCGCGCTTTTCGCACAGCAGCGCCGACGCCGCGCGAACTACCTGCTCCGGCTCCGACATGCGTCCCAGCCCTTCGTCGCCGTTCGCCAATCTCCCCGATTCCGGCCCGACAAAGCGCGCGCCCCGTTCCCGCGCCATGGCCACATTCGCCTGCGTCGCCGCGTTTTCCCACATGCCCGTATTCATCGCCGGGGCTATCAGTATCGGCGCGCGCGTCGCCAATACGGTCGAGGTCAGCATGTCGTCCGCTATTCCGTTCGCCATCTTCGCGATGAAATTAGCCGTAGCGGGGGCTATCACAAACAAGTCGGCTTTCTTTGCCAGCGCGATGTGTTCCACCTCCCACCGCGCCGGGCTTGCGAACATGTTCGACGCTACGGGATTTCCGGACAGCGATTCGAACGTCAGCGGCGTCACGAACTCCCGCGCGTGATCCGTCATAACAACGTATACCGCGACGCCCAGCTTGCGCAGTCTTGTGACGATCTCGGCTGACTTGTACGCCGCTATGCCGCCCGTAACGCCCAGCACCACCGTGCGCGCCGAGAGCATCATTCTTCCTCCTGCGGCCTGTCGTACGTTATCAGACCGCCGTTTATCTCGTCGATCGCGACTACCAGCGGCTTTTTCTCCTTGGTGTTGATCAGCGTCGGCGCGCCGCCTACCAGCTGCCTCGCGCGCTTGGAGACGTCCACCACCAGCGTGTACCGGCAGTCGGCGTGGTCTAGCAGATCAATTATGGACGGGCTTGTCATAGGCATGGGCAACCTCCCCCTTCACGGCTTCTACGATTCCCTTTTCGGGTATGTCGGGACAGTAACGGTTCGACCGGTGTTTCTCGGCCAGTATAATCGCCTGAAGCTTCGAATAGGCCGAGTTCACCGTGTCGTTTATAATTATATAATTATACAGGTACATCTGGGCGATCTCGCCTCGCGCGTTCATCATCCGCCGCTGTATCTCGGATGGCCGATCCGTGTTGCGCGTGCGCAGCCTTTGCGCCAGTTCCTCATATGACGGCGGCAGTATGAACACGCTCACGCACGACGGTTCGGCGGCCACGACGGATCGCGCGCCCTGAGGATCGACGTCCAGCAGCACGTTGAATCCCCCGATCACCTGCTCCATTACGTGTTCGCGCAGCGTGCCGTACCGATGCCCGTGCACCGTCGCGTGCTCCAGGAACAGGCCTTGCGCCAGCGCGCGGTCATATTCGGCGTCGCTCATAAAATAGTAATGCTTGCCGTGTACCTCATATTCGCGTGGTTTGCGAGTCGTCGCGGATACGCTGAACCGAAACGACGGATCGTCCTTTAGCAGCATCCCGCCCAGCGTGCCCTTCCCCGCCCCCGATGGTCCGGACAGCACCAACAGCATACCCTCGGCCATTGACTGCGCCTCCTGACTATGACGCTCTTCGACGTTCTTAGACATTCTTCATCGTTCTTTAAGGTTCTTCAAAGGTTCATTCCTCATCTGGGTTCGTTCCGCGTTCCTGCGCCGCGTCCTCGACGGGGTCGTCGATAACGTCTATCGCCGCGTCGGCAGCCTCGCGGCCTTCTAGGCGGCGCAGCAGCGTTTCCGGCTGCACGGCGCTTAGAATCACGTGGTCGCTGTCGCAGATCACCACGGAGCGCGTTCGCCGCCCGTATGTCGCGTCGATCAGACGGTCGCCGTCGCGCGCCGTCTGCACAATCCTTTTGACTGGCGCGGAGTCGGGGCTGATAACCGCGACGATCTTATGGACCGAAACAATCGACCCGAACCCGATATTGATGAATCCCGCCCGCGCCACTGCGACGCCTCCCAATCATTATCGATTACTCGATATTCTGTATCTGCTCGCGCAGTTTTTCAATCTCCGCCTTCGCGTCGACCACCAGGCCCGTTACCTCGGCGCTCATCGACTTGCTGCCTATCGTGTTTATTTCCCGGTAGAATTCCTGAACCAGGAAGTCCAGCTTGCGCCCCGTCGGCTGATCCGTGTCGAAAAGATCGCGCGTTTGCGCGAAGTGGCTGCCCAGACGTGACAGTTCCTCGTCGATCGACGCGCGGTCGGCCAGCAGCGCGACCTCCAAGGCCAGCCGCTGCGGATCTGGGTACGCGTCCAAGGCCTCGCGCATCCTCACCGCCAGCTTGTCGCGATAGTCGGTCACTACGTCGGCCGCGTGAGCCGCGATCCTCAGGCGCAGGGATTCCAGTACGGACAAGCGATCGCTTAACTCCGCGCGCAGAGCCGCGCCTTCCGTGCCGCGCATAGCGATCAAGGCATCCAGCGCGTCGCCCAGCGCGCCCGCGCACATATCGGACAGCGCGTCGCGGCTCTCCTCCGCCGTATCAACGCGCATCGCGTCGGGCAATTGCGCGATCCATTGAGGCGAGGGCCGCTCGCCCCTACCCAGCAGCTCGGCGATGCGTTCCATGGCGTGACCGTAAGACTTCACCAGCGCCTCGTCTATGATCACCTGGCGGGCGTCCGCGCGGTCATTGCGGTACACGATGAATACGTCCACGTGTCCGCGCGCCAGCCGTCCGCTGATCGTCTTGCGCACCGTGTCCTCCAGGAACGCCATAACCCTCGGCATTCTGAAGCTGATATCCAGGAATCTGTGATTCACGCTCTTCAGCTCCACCGTGCATACGCGACCGTCAGCGTCGCGTGCGCCGAACCCGTAACCCGTCATGCTCTGCATGTATACCGCCTTAATAACCGTTGATTGCGCGGCCTCAACCGCCATAAATCGTTCAGGCCGACCGCCCGTATTATGTTATTATAGTCTTTTTGTTTACGATTTACAAGCTATTCAGCCACAACCTTGTTGATCAGGGTTCCGACGCCTTCGATGGTCACGGCCATCTCGTCGTCGGGATACACGCGCGTACAACCTTTGGGCGTGCCGGTGAATATGATGTCCCACGGGTAAAGGGTTATCGTCTGCGAGATGAACTCGATCAACTCAGGCGTCTTGAATATCATGTCGCTCGTGCGCGCCTGCTGCCGGGTTTCGCCGTTGACCGTGATGGAGATCGGCAGATCGGAGAAGTCGATCCCCGTAGTCAGGTAAGGTCCTACCGGCTTGAACGTATCCACGGTCTTCGCCCGCGGCAGGTTCGGGAATCCTGGATTGTTTTGTATGTCGCGCGCGGATACGTCGTTGCCGCACGTCACGCCCAGCACGTAATCGAGCGCGTCGGCGGCTTTGACGTTCTTCGCTTCTTTGCCTATCACGACGACCAGCTCCGCCTCGTGTTCCACATGCCTTATGGAGCCTGGCACGACCACGGCGCCCTTGTGCGTATTCAGCGCCGCCGACGAGAGCGGGTATATCATCGGCGCCGGCGGCAGGTTCGATCCGGTTTCGCGCGTATGCTCGGCGTAGTTCCAGCCCACGATGATCATCTGCCTGACCGACGAACGCTCCAAAGGTTCCGCATATTCAAATCCATCAAGGGAAAACGTCTCCCCTGTACGTTTCCAATCGCCCGTCGGATCACCGTCTATCGCCGCCAAACGATCTCCGTCCATTACACACCAAAACCCACCGTCGCGCGCACATCTCGCGAATTGCATCAGATCGCCTCCAAACTATATAACTCCTATTTCCTTCCGGATCGCACAGACCGTACGACCGTGTATATTCGCCGTCCGAAGCCGCATTCCTCCGTAATCGCGCGCAATCATGAAGCATCTTGTCGGCGGCAAAGAAAGTTACAAATTATCAACAATTCTACCGCACCCCTTGACTTATCCACAGCTGTTCGGTACAATGCTTGATGCTAGAGCGGTTTACGAGAAATCGTTCAAGTTTACCGCGCTGTAACGGCATTTTTGAGTTAGCCGCCGTACGGGTTGAATATAGATTCTGTGAGGCTTGGGCTTTATGACCGAAAACGCCGAAGGAGCTGAGGAGAGGTATCATTTCGCAATGAGGCGCGGGGCGCTGTATGACCCCTGCCTCCAAGGAAGGAAGTGCGATCACACTTGACCGCTCTGTGGATTATTCTCGCGTCTCTGTTCGCTTTGGCGATCGGACTCGCGGTTGGATATCGCTACCGGATGGACGTCGCTGAAAAGAAGATCGGCAGAACCGAACAATACGCGAAATCCCTGCTAGACGACGCGCAGCGCCGCGCCGAGGAGAAGAAGAAGGAGACCATTCTCGCCGCCAAGGAAGAAGTTCTGCGCCTGCGCACCGAACTGGATCGCGAAACCCGTGAGCGCCGCAGCGAGGTGCAGCGTGCGGAGCGCCGCGCCACCCAGCGCGAAGAGGCTTACGAGAAGAAGCTGGATAACCTGGATAAGCGCGAAGACGCGCTGAACAGCAAGAGCGCAGATATTCAACGCGCCGAGGATCAAGCCAACGCGCTGCTGCATAAGCAGCAAGGCGAGCTGGAACGCATAGCGGGCATGACGCAGGACGAAGCGCAGCAGTTCCTGATCAGCCGCATTCAAAAGGAAGCGTATCACGACGCCGCGGTAATGGTGCGCGACATAGAGTCGAAGGCGCGCGAAGAGGCTGAGAAGAAGGCGCGCAATATCATTGCGCTCTCAATCCAGAAATGCGCCGCGGATCATGTCGCCGAGACAACGGTGTCGGTAGTGACGCTGCCCAACGACGACATGAAGGGAAGAATAATCGGCCGCGAGGGACGCAATATCCGCGCTCTAGAAACCGCGACGGGCGTCGATCTGATAATCGACGATACGCCGGAGGCCGTTATCGTCTCCGCGTTCGATCCTGTGCGCCGCGAAATCGCCCGAATCGCGCTGGAGAAACTGATACTCGACGGGCGTATACACCCGGCCCGTATCGAGGAAATGGTGGAGAAGGCGAAGAAAGAGGTAGAGAACCAGATACGCGAGGCGGGCGAGCAGGCGGTATTCGAGACAGGCCTGCACAGCATCCATCACGAGCTGGTCAAGCTGCTGGGGCGTATGCGTTATCGTACCAGCTACGGGCAGAACGTGCTCAAGCATTCTATAGAGGTATCGCACCTGGCCGGGATGATGGCGGCGGAATTAGGGGCTGACATCACGCTGGCTAAGCGCGCGGGTTTGCTGCACGACATCGGCAAGGCCGTCGATCACGAGGTCGAGGGCACCCATGTGTCGCTGGGCGGCGACCTGGCGCGGAAGTACAAGGAATCCGCGGAGGTCATACACTGTATACTGGCGCATCATAATGACGTCGAGCCGACCACTATTGAGGCCGTGCTTGTGCAGGCTGCCGACGCGATATCCGCCGCGCGACCCGGCGCGCGCCGCGAGTCGCTGGAGAATTACATCAAGCGCCTGGAGAAGCTAGAGGAGATATCCAACTCGTTCTCCGGGGTAGAGAAATGTTTCGCGATCCAGTCCGGACGCGAGGTGCGCATAATGGTCAAGCCGGACGACGTAAATGACTCGGGCACGCTCGTCCTCGCTAGAGAGATCGCCAAGAAGATAGAGAAGGAAATGGATTATCCCGGCCAGATCAAGGTGAACGTGATACGCGAGACGCGATCGATAGATTACGCGAAGTAAACACAGGCTCAATCGGTTGGGGGTAATAGTTTATATAAGACGCGGCGGTGGTTCGGCGAAGACCGGATCGTCGCCGCGTCTTGCGTCGTCTTGCGCGCACTCTCAAAAGAGAGTATAATCTCGCCAAGGTTTTATAGTGTACTCCGTACCGCTGGGGATCGCTTTGTCGAGCGGCGGCAATCCGCCGCCAGTCCGCATAAATGATCAGCGGCGCGGAGTATACAGTGCAGAATATGGAAAGAAGGATGCTCGTCATGGATATAGTGCGCATCGGCGTACTGGGCGCGGGGAATATGGGTTCGTCGCACATCGAGAACCTGATGGACGGCAAGGTGCCTGGTATGAAGCTTACCGCCGTAGCGGACCGCAAACCATCTCGGCTGGAATGGTTGGCCGACCTGTTGAAGGAGAAAAATTACGCCGACGAGATAGCGACGTTCGCCGAGGCCTCCGACTTGATTCATAGCGGCAAGGTGGACGCGGTTCTGATCGCGGTGCCGCATTACCAGCATCCGCCCCTGACCATCGAGGCGTTGAACGCCGGCCTTCACGTGATGTGCGAGAAACCCGCCGGGGTATACACCAAGGCCGTCCGCGAGATGAACGCGGTCGCCGAGAAGAGCGGCAAGATATTCGCGATCATGTTCAACCAACGCACCAACTGCGTCTACCGCAAGATGCACGAGATCGTGCAAAGCGGCGAGATGGGCAAGATCCGCCGCACAAACTGGCTGATCACGAATTGGTATCGTTCGCAGAGTTACTACGACAGCGGTGCGTGGCGCGCGACCTGGGCCGGAGAAGGCGGCGGAGTGCTGCTAAACCAATGCCCACATAACCTGGATTTGTGGCAATGGATCTGCGGGATGCCCGTTCGGGTACGCGCGTTCACTCATAACGGGATGTGGCACGACATCGAGGTGGAGGACGACGTGACCGCGTACGTTGAATACGACGGCGGCGCGACAGGCGTGTTCATCACGTCCACGGGCGACACGCCGGGTACGAACCGCTTCGAGGTGCTGATGGACGGCGGCAAGCTGGTATGCGACGGCGAGAAGCTGTTACGTTACGATCTGGAAACGCCGGAGCCGGAATTCACAAAGACATATACGGGCGGTTTCGGCGAGCCGAAGTATGTAATGACCGAGGTGGAAACCGACGGAGAGAACCCGCAGCATCTGGGCGTGCTGACCAAGTTCTCTGACGCGATACTAAATGGCGGGCCGTTGGTAGCGCCGGGCGTTGAAGGCATCCGAGGCCTGACGATATCCAACGCGATGCATCTGTCCAGCTGGCTTGACAAGACGATAGAGCTGCCGCTGGATGAAGACCTGTTCCTTGAGGAGTTGAAGAAGCGCCAGGCCGTGTCCAGGCACAAGGAGGACGCGGGGGTCACGCTGTCCAC
This sequence comes from Oscillospiraceae bacterium, assembly GCA_031282605.1. Classification (GTDB taxonomy): domain Bacteria; phylum Bacillota; class Clostridia; order Christensenellales; family Aristaeellaceae; genus BNUH01. Next base: position 8,773 of record JAITDK010000060.1, on the reverse strand, counting down.
GGTGGGTTCATACGGATCGAAGGCGAAGGATAAGGAGTGACGGCATAGCATGAAGATGTCGTTCCGTTGGTACGGCGGGAAAGATCCGGTAACCCTGGACAAGATCGCGCAGATACCCGGTATGCATGGGATAGTCAGCGCGATATACGACGTTCCTGTGGGTCAAGCGTGGCCGGTCGAGCGGATAGAGGCGCTGAAGGCGCAGGCGAATGCGAAAGGCCTGGCGTTCGAGGTGGTCGAGAGCGTGCCGGTACACGAGCGTATCAAGCTGGGCGCGCCGGACGCGGATGAATTGATCGCGGTGTTCGCGGAGAATTTGCGGCGTTTGGCCGCTGCGGGTGTCAAGGTGGTCTGCTATAATTTCATGCCTGTGTTCGACTGGCTGCGGAGCGAGCTGGCGCAGCCGCTGCCCGACGGTTCAAACGCGCTGGCGTATGACGAGGCCGCCGTGCTGGCAATGGACCCGTCAACGAGTGAGCTATCCCTGCCCGGCTGGGATGAGAGCTATACGCGCGAGGAGATGCGCGAGCTGCTGTCGGCGTATAAGTCGGTCGATGCGGAGAAGTTGTGGGAGAATCTGGGTAGATTCCTGCATGGCGTAATCCCCGTATGCGACGAGGTGGGTATCAAGATGGCGATACACCCGGATGATCCGCCGTGGAGCCTGTTCGGGCTGCCGCGCGTCATCACGGGCGCGGAGGGTTATGGGCGGCTGTTCGCGCTGGAACCGTCCGATAACAATGGAATCACGCTGTGCACCGGATCGCTGGGCGCGAACCCGGACAACGATCTGACTGCGCTTATAAAGCGATGGCCGAAGAAGCTGCACTTTGTGCACGCAAGGAACATACTGATCACAGGCGAGAGGAAGTTCCGCGAGTCGGCGCATCCGACGGACTGCGGTTCGCTGGACATGTATGGGATACTGCGCGCGCTGGCGGAGGTTGGGTTCGACGGATATGTAAGGCCCGATCATGGCCGGATGATATGGGGCGAGACCGGCAAGCCAGGGTATGGGCTGTACGACCGCGCGCTGGGCGCGGCTTACTTGATTGGCTTATGGGAAGGGGTTAAGAAGACGTTATGAGAGCGGTATGTTTTGGTGAGTTGATGCTGCGATTAGTGCCGCCGGGATATCTGCGCATCAGTCAGACGGACAGGCTAGAGATGACGTTCGGCGGAGCCGAGGCGAACGCGGCGGTATCGCTGGCCAATTACGGCGTGGACGCAAGGTACGTTACGCGGCTGCCGAACAACCCGATTGGGGACGCGGCGGTGCAGAGTCTGCGAGCGCTGGGCGTGGATACGGGCTATATAGCGCGAGGCGGCGAGAGGCTCGGGATATATTTTGTAGAAAAGGGCGCGTCGATGCGTCCGTCGAAGGTGATATACGATCGCAAGCATTCGAGCATTGCGGCGGTGGAACCGGGGATGATTGATTGGGACAAGGCATTCGAGGGCGCGGACTGGTTTCATTGGACGGGGATCACGCCGGCGTTGTCGGATGGGGCGGCGGCGGTTACGCTGGAGGCGTGCAAGGCGGCGAAGGCGAAAGGGCTGACGATATCGTGCGATTTGAATTATAGGAAGAATCTGTGGTCGAGGGACAAGGCGAAACAGGTAATGACCGAGCTGGCGCAGTATGTGGATGTAATGATAGCGAACGAGGAAGACAGTCAGGACGTGTTCGGGATTGCGGCTGAGGGCAGCGATATCGAAGGCGGGCGGTTAAGCGAGGCGGGGTACAGTGCGCTTGCGAAGAGGCTGGCGGATACGTTCGGGTGTAAGAAGGTAGCGTTCACGTTGAGAGAGAGTTTCTCGGCGAACGACAATGACTGGTCGGGGCTGCTATATGACCGGGCGAAGGACGAGGCGGTGCGGTCGCGGAAGTACAGCATAAGGATTGTGGACAGGGTAGGCGGCGGCGACGCGTTCGGCGGCGGATTGATATACGGTTTGCTAAGCGGGCTGGACGATTCCGACGCGATCAACTACGCCGCGGCGGCAAGCGCGCTGAAACACACGATCGAAGGCGATTTCAACCGAGTAACGCCGGATGAGGTGAAGGCCTTGGTGGGGGGCAGCGTCTCCGGCCGGGTTCAGCGCTGACGGAGAACCCCCTCCGTCGCTGCGGCTGCAGAGGGGGTTCCTCAAATAGTCCAAGCGATACGCGACAAAACCTTGCCCCAGGTATTGCGCCGCATAAAAACCATGCTATAATAACATTGACGTAAAGGATACGTTCCGCGTCGCGTAACTGAACATCCTGCTCGCATGAAGGGAGTTGACGATGATGAGGGTAGTTTATATGAAGAAGGTTGTTTGCACGTAACTGAATAAGCGGACGGCTGGCCGTCCGCGAAACTAGTAACCTTTCGGGAGTCACTGCATGGCAGCGGCGCGCCTTTGTTTGTTGGCGCACCGTGATGATCCGCAGATTGCAGCCGCGAGAAGGCTGCTTGATCTGCGGTGTTTTTGTATACATTTTTATGCACGTTTTTAGGAGGAGAATCGTTGATCGATTTACGGGAATACGGGCTGACCCCAACGATGGCAGCCCAGAATGACACAGGCGAACCGGCGCGCGTGACAGCCGTACTGCGCGAACGATATGAATTAATAACAGCGAATGGCGCCGCGTTCGGACGGTTGAAGGGCGGCGCTTACTACGACATAGACCCTGAAACGTACCCGACCGTCGGAGATTTCGTCACGCTGCGGGAGAACGACCCAGCGATGGACGGCGACCGCATAATTATCCGTACGCTGCCGCGCTTCTCGTTATTCGTCAGGCGCGCCGGAAACGACCGGGCGCGGTCGCAGTATCAGAAAGCGGTGCATGAACAGGCTATCGCGGCAAATTTCGATATCTGCTTTATCGTTACGTCGATGAATCGTGATCTCAACATGGCGCGGCTGGAGCGTTACCTATCGCAAGCCTGGCAGAGCGGCGCAATCCCAGTCGTCGCGCTCACAAAGGCCGACCTGGCGGATGATTTCACGCTTACTGTTGAAACTGTCAAAGCCGCAGTGCCCGGCGTGGAAGTAATCGCTGTCAGCGTCGTGACCGGACTGGGCATGGACGCCGTCCGAGCGATAATGAAGCCCAGCACGACGGCGGTGCTGCTCGGCTCATCCGGCGCGGGCAAGTCTAGCCTGGTCAACGCGCTGTCCTGCGGCGACGTCATGCGCGTAAACGCGATCCGCGAGGACGACGCACACGGCCGGCATACCACAACCCATAGACAGATGATCCGCTTGCCCTGGGGCGCGATGATTATCGACACGCCGGGGATGCGCGAACTGGGCATGTGGGACGCCGGCGAGGGAATAGATATGACGTTCCCTGATGTAGAGGAAATGCTGGCGCGCGGGTGCCGCTTCTCCGACTGCAGCCATGAACGCGAGCCGGGATGCGCGATCCGAGCCGCCATTCAATCCGGCGAGCTGACCGAGGAACGATGGCGAAGCTATATCAACCTGCAGAAGGAGACGAAATTCGCTCAGGATAAGGCGGCGTACCTGCGGGCGAAAACTAAACGATTCAAAGAGATATCCAAGGCGAACACGAGGAGGGATTGGAACGCGTAGGGCGAAGTTGGAGGCTGCGACGCGTGATATTCGGCCGTTCGCTGCGGCGGGACGTTGTCCGACCTCTGGATCGGAAGCGCTTTAAGGTTGTGTCTCCCCGCCACCCCGTTCCCTCGTTCCAAGCCCCAGGGGGAGGTCGGGAGGGGGACGTCAGTCCCCTTCCCGAAGGCGCGGATGCGCCGCGTCCCCCTCCCGAAGGCGCGGATGCGGCGTGTCCACTTCTCGAAGGCGCGGATGCGGCGTGTTCACTTCTCGGAGGCGCGGACGCGCGAGCCCCCTAACCACAAACACAACCAGCGCAGCCGCCACCGCCGCCAGGCTCAACGCCTGCGACACCCTAATCCCCGTCGAACCCAACATCAAACTGTCCAGCCGCAACCCTTCAATGAAAGTCCGCTCAACGCCGTACAGCAGCACATACCACAAAAATACGTCGCCGGGACGGGAGAGTCTGCGCCGCATCCCGCGCAGTATGACGAATCCGATAAAGCACCATATGGATTCATAAAAGAACGTCGCCATGAACCATTGCCAGCCGCCGTCAATCGGTATCCGCACCGCGAAAGGAAACCATTGCCAGCGCGGATCATTGACCGCCAGCCCATAGGCCTCCATGTTGGCGTAGTTGCCCCAGCGACCTATCGCCTGACCCAGCATCAAGCTAGGAGCGCACGCGTCGAGAATCTTGGCGAACGAAACCCTCTTGATCCGCGACATGACGAACGCGGCCAGCAACCCGCCGATTATCCCTCCGTACACCGCCAGCCCGCCCTCGCGCACCCGCAGTATCCGCAGCGGATCGCCCCTGTACAACTCCCATTCAAACGCGACATAATATAACCGCGCGCCGATGATCGCCACCGGTATGGCCAGCAGTAACGTATCCAGCACGCTGTCGCGCGGCAAACCAAGCCTCGGCTCCTCGCGTATCGCTAGAAACGCGCCGACGGCCATCCCCGATACTATAAGTATGCTGTACCACGGTATGCCCAGTAACGCGCTGCCGCCCAGAGGGGGTATGCTCATAAGGCCTCCTGCTTGACTGTGTAACTGATTGGTTATAGTATACCACAGAATAAATGAACGCGGCGGTCGTTACTTAACTTAACACAATCTTAATAATCAGCCTGCTTGACAACCATCCATTTTTCTGGTAAACTATTTATTGCGTGTTTGATGCGCGCTATCATCATAAGAAGGAGGCGGCACCGTGCTGAACAGTCGGATTTGGGCTTTGGGGCGTATGACTAATTTATTTGCGGCGCAAGGTGCACGCTTTAGTTTTGTGCGTCAAATTATGTTTATAGGTACTGAATTATAGTGTGCGCATAGGCGTAAGCCTCCGCGCACATGCGCGAGAGGCTCACGCAATCAGGCGCGGCAGGTAGATTGAATCCCAACGGATAGTCGTTGGTTCGATCAATCGGCAAAAGCGTTGTTGGACGGCGGGGTCAAAGACCCCGCCGTCTTTGCGTTTTGTTATAATATAAGGAGGATATATGGCACGGTTCACCCGATATTGTCCAGAGTACATGGAAGACGCGTTCCGCGAACACGGCGTTGACGTGGGCGGAATATTGTTCGCGATCCATACGGATATGGGCGCGGACGGCGCGCACGCGGATACCTACACCGCCGTCACCCGCGACGCGCTGCTTATACTGACTGGCGAGGAGATCGTGACGCGCATGGATGGAGCGCGGCGCATCGTCGCGAAGTTCGCCTCGCGGTCATTTGAATCCATCCCGCTGGAAGGGATAAAGGAATTGACCAATGATCGGCTGGTCGCAACCGGTCAGTTGTGCGCGATCACCGACGACGACTCCGCGCGCGCGCTGCTGCTTTATTCCGTCGGTTTCCTGGGCGACGCGGAGAGGCTGGCGCAGGTCGTAAAGAACGTCAAGGCGGGCGTTCCGGCGCTGCGAGACGTGTCGGTCGATACGGATCGTTTCTGCCCGAAATGCGGGAGGCGGTATCCCGAGTCCGGGCACGCGCGCTGCCCCAATTGCATGGATCAGCGTTCTATCACGCTTCGGCTGATGGGATTCTTTAAGCATTATCAGCGCAAGGTGCTGGCGGTTCTCGCCGTGATGATACTGGGTTCGGCGGTGTCGATACTTACCCCGCAGATAGGCAGCCGTATGCTGTTCGACGAGGTTTTGACGCCGGGCGGATCATACTTCGCGATGCTCCTGCCGTTCGTCGCGCTGATATTCCTGGTGCGCGCGGTGAACGCGGGGCTTAATATGCTCTACGGCTTCGTGCTGGCGCGCACGGTGCCTTGGATAGTGTACGATCTTAAGATGCGGATATTCGAGGCGATGCAGCGCCTGTCGGTTGGATTCTACACATCCAAGCGCACGGGCGCGCTGATGAACCGCATCAATCGCGACGCCAATAATATCTACTGGTTCTTCGTAGATGGATTCCCCTACCTGATTGTGAACGGACTGACGTTCGCGGGCGTGCTGACGCTGATGTGCCTGATGAGCATGAAGCTGGCCGCCGTCGTGATGATAGTGCTGCCCCTGTCCGTTGTGTTCTTCAGGATACTGTGGGGGTTCTTCAAGCGGTTCCATCACAAGAATTTCGTGTACGGCGCGCAGCTGAACTCCATGCTGTCCGACTCGATCAACGGACAGCGCGTGATCAAGGCCTACGCGCGCGAGGACGCCGAAGCCCAGCGTTTCGCGGCGGTCGGCGGCAAACAGGCCGGCATAGACGTGAAGATGAACAACGCCGCGTTCACCGCGTTTCCGCTGATATACCTGTTCATGTTCCTGGGTCAGGTCGTGGTGACGATGGTCGGCGGCGTAATGGTGGTCGAAGGGGAGCTATCGTTAGGCTCGTTCCTGACGTTCGTCGCGTACCTGCAGATGCTGTACGGGCCGCTGGAGTTTATGTCGTGGGTGTCGAACTGGTGGGCGCGGTGCGTGGACTCGGCGCAGCGCGTATTTGAGATCATCGACGCGAAACCCGACATCACCGAACCGGAACATCCCGCGGACGTGAAGGGTATACGCGGCGACATAACGGTCAAGAACGCGCGTTTTGAGTATGATCCCGCCACGCCCGTATTGAAGGGGCTGGACTTGACGGTCGAATCGGGCAAGATGCTGGGCATCGTGGGCAAGACGGGCGCGGGTAAATCCACGCTGGCCAACCTGATAGCGCGCCTGTACGACGTGAACGAGGGCGAGATCGCTATCGACGGCGTCAACGTGAAGGAATGGCCGCTGACCATGCTAAGAGGAGGCATCGGGATCGTCTCGCAGGATATATACCTGTTTATCGGTTCGATAGCGGATAACGTCCGCTACGCCCAGCCTGGGGCAAGTATGGAGGACGTGATCCGAGCGGCAAAGGCGGCGGCGGCTCATGAGTTCATAATGAAACTGCCCGACGGTTATGAGACGCGGGTGGGCGCCGGGGGGCAGGATCTATCGGGCGGCGAGAAACAGCGGCTGTCTATCGCGCGGACGATACTGCAGAACCCAAAGATATTGATACTGGACGAGGCGACGGCGGCCATGGATACAGAGACCGAGGCGGCGATACAAGCCTCGCTGGCCGCGCTGAGCAAGAACAGAACCACGATAGCTATAGCGCACCGCCTATCCACCCTGCGCGACGCGGACAGCCTCGCGGTCATAGAGGATGGAAGGGTAATAGAGACGGGAACGCACCGCGAGCTGATGACCAAGATGGGCGCGTACTTCAAGCTGTATAAGCTGCAGATGGAGGGCCTGAAGGTCATCAATATGGACGCGGAGTAACTGATTACGCGATAAGTGATTACGAAATAAGTGATGAGAAAGGGTCGAATCATTATGGATATGCCCGACGCGCTAACCACCGCTCCAATCGCGCCGCTCCTGTCGGACGCTATTGATCTGGGTTACCTAGACCCGGCGGAAGCGGTATTCGCCCAAACCCTTGGCGGATTCCTCTCGATGAAATATAAGGGCACGGACTACCCGCGCGTGGCGGTGAGACGATCCCTGCCGCTGGGTATGCCCAATGAATATCTTTCGCTCGCGGACGCGGAGGGCAAGGAGATCGCGATTCTGCGCGACTTGACCCGGCTTGCTCCGGATCAGCGCAAGCTGGTCGAGTCCGAGCTGAACCGCCGGTATTACTGTCCGAACATCGTTGACGTAAAGTCGGTCAAGGATCAGCTGGGGTATGTGTATTTTGAACTGACCGTGCAGGGTTCCGGCGCGCCCGCTCCGCGCATGTGCGCGGTCAAGGACGTCAACAAGAACATTCGTATGTTGTCCGATGACGACGTGATCATGTTCGACGTTGACGGGAATCGGTATCGCATACCGTCGCTGAAGGCGCTGAACGCGAAGAGCCGGAAGAGGCTGGAGCCGTACTTGTTTTGATGCCGTGCGGGTTCCACCGCTGGCGCGGCGGCGGAGGGGTTAACTTATAGTTTCTATGGAGGTTTCTATGGGGGTTTCTATGGATCACATAGACCTTGCGTTTACACTGGACGAATCGATGCATCCGGCGGACGGCAGGCTGCGCTTCGACAAGGCGGGCGTCGTCACCGTGTTCGAGGGCGGCAGGGAGACGCTGTCAATACCGGCGAAAGAGGCGAAGGAAGCGCAGGTGCAGGGCAACGTCGGCTGCGCGCTGATATTCCTGACCTATGAAAACGCCCCCGACCGCGTGCTGGCGCGGTTCGACATGTCTCAGCTGAAGGCGGCAGGCGAGTGGTGCAAGATCGTCAATCACGCGATCGAGACGGGACGACCGGAGTTCGACGACGGCGTGGAATTGGAGATCTGCCCGAAGTGCGGGAAGACGCTGCCGGAGGGTATGCGCGTGTGTCCGTTCTGCTTCAGCAAGACGGGGCTGCTCAAGCGCGCGTGGGGGCTGCTAAGGCCATTCAAGCGGGAGGTGCTGCTCTCGCAGGCGTTCATGGCGATATCCAGCGTCTTGTATGTCAGCATACCCGTGCTGAACCGCATCCTGATCGATACGTATCTCGCTCCGCGCATAGGGACTGCGGCGCAGATCATGCTGCTGGCCGGATTTATGTTCCTGGCGCGCGCGATAGGCGAGACGATATACGTGCTGTCCTCAAGGGTGTACGCCAGGGCGGGCACGCTGTTCTCGAACTATCTGCGCGACATGGCGTACGCGAAGATTCAGAAGCTGTCAATGACGGCGT
>JAITDK010000320.1 GCA_031282605.1 Oscillospiraceae bacterium | reverse complement strand
CTAACGCTCGCTGCGATGGCTTCCATCGTGTTTTCGTATATCGTCGTGATCGGCGCGTCAACGAACCCCATCATAGACGACATACCAGGATAGAATATCTCAACGCGGCCTATCGTTTTCGTCGCGAACGCGGCGACCGTTCCGACGCTGTCAGTTGGAACGGAGGGCGGCGCCGGGCTATCCGTTGCGGATGGAGGATCAGCCGTGTCCGGTTCGGCGGTAGGGGTTTCAGGCTGAGGCTCGACGGTTGCGGCGATCGTGGGCGCGGGTGTTATGTACCCGTCGATACGCTGCGGAGGCTGGACGGCGCACGCTCCAGCAAGAATGGCCAACGCCACGCCGATAACCAACCCGATACCGCGCCACGCTTCCCTATAGCGGCGCCCAACGCGAAGCGGGCGTGTATCCGCAGAATCCCGAAGGGACTCTCTCATTTTTATAAGACGCATAGGCGCCTCCCATTATTTGCATTCAAAACTTCTTACATTATATCGGAAAATGATGGATACTGTCAACTATCGGCGGGCTGGGATATAATGGGACGTGGGGTTAATCGATTCGATCCCCGCGTTATTTACAAAACGTTTTCTTCCGGTATAATTGATTCATGATTACACCAAAGGAGAGCTACCATGAATAGACAACTCAAGAGGATCATATTCCTGTCGCTGGCCACGCTGATCGGATGCCAAACCGTCGCCGCCGCGACCGTGCCTGAAGGCGCGAAATTCAACGAATACCATGAACCGACGCCGAATGGGTACGCCGCGCTTACCGGAAGAGAGGATGAATTCACGCCGCTGACCGCGCGGGAGTTTGTCGAATCCGCGCGGTTTGGGATCAACGCGGGCAACACGCTCGATGCGACAGCCTCGCGGGGGTTGTCGACAGAGACGTCGTGGAGCAACCCGAAACTCGTGCCGGAGTTTTTCGCGTCGCTGAAGGCGAAGGGGCTGGACATCGTGCGCATCCCTGTAACGTGGGAGCCGCACATCGTCGACTTTGTTGAGACGTATGGGATCGACCCGCTGTTCCTTGATCGGGTACAGACGGTGGTTGAGGCCGCGTTGGACGCGGGGCTGTATGTGATTATCGACACGCATCATGAGGAGAATCATCTGCTGCCACGCATATCGAACGGAGACGCCGAGGGAGCGGTTGCGGAGATTACGGCGATTTGGCGACAAGTTGGGGAGCGTTTCAGCGGGTACAACGAACGGTTGATATTCAACCTGTTGAACGAACCGCGCGCGTACGGCACGTCCGCCGAGTGGAACGGCGGTACGAAGGAATCGCGCGATCTGGTCACGCTGCTTAACAAAGAGGCGCTGGCGGCGGTACGCGCGTCTGGCGGGCATAACGGCGAGCGATTGGTGATGATAACGCCGCACGCCGCGAGCATATGGTACGCGAAGCATCTGGATGTGCCGACGGATGATCCATACGCGTTGGTAAGCATACACGCGTATGAACCGTACGACTTCGCGCTTAACATGAAGGGGACGGATAAATTCCCCATCAAGCATAACCTGGGGGACGTGTTCGGCAGCATTGATAAGTTGTTCATATCGAACGGGGTACCGGTGATCATGGACGAAACCGGAGCGATGAACAAGAACGGGAACCTGGAGGACAGGGTTGCGTGGGCGAAGGCGCTCGCGGCGGAGGCGAGGGGGCATGGCGTGCCCGTAGTGCTATGGGACAACGGTGTGACGGACATAGCGAAGGGCGAAAGCTTCGGCTTAATCGACCGCCGCACGCTTGAATGGGTGTTCCCGGAGATCGTGGAGGCTTTTTTGAATTGAGGGGGGACGTAACCCCGCCGCCAGTCTTGCACGCCTTGCCCGAAGCTGTTATAATGCCGCTGTGAATAAATCGCTTGAAACCGTGCTCCGCGCGCGAGAACTGCTGCTGGATGTCACGCCGCTTAGGGGAGACTGCGGTAAGATCTGCGGTCGCGCCTGTTGCGAGGTATCCGACCCTGACGCGGGCATGATACTGTTCCCCGGCGAGGAAACCCTCTTCACCGGATACAAACTCGTCAAAATGACCGGCGTCAGCGACGGTGAATGGCCCTTGTGGCGCTGTGATGGTACATGCGAACGACGCGACAGGCCGCTGGCCTGCCGCGTCGCGCCGCTCACTCCCACAATCCGCAATGGAGCCGTCTCCGTCGAAATGGACAGACGCTGCGCGTTCTGCTGCCCTTTAGTGGAGTTCGGCGTATCGGCGCTGAGCGAGGACTTTGTCGAATCCGTGCGCGCAGCCGCCTTCATCCTTGCGGAAGACCCCGCCTGCCGCGCGTTCGTTGAAAACCAAACCAAGCACCTGGACATGGTATGCGACATACTGCTATCGTCGATAATTTCTCCTGAACGCCCAGCGCCGGACGAGCGTCCCCCATTCGAGCCTGACTAGTCTCACAACGTCCCCGCCGAAGAACAGCGCGACATTCAGCAGCGACAGCACGATAGCCGCTTTCGTGTCCCATCCCCCCATGATAAAGTTATACGCGTATAGCAGCACATCCAGCAGCGCGAGCCACTTCATCTTGATCGGCAGGAAGAAGAACAGGTACATCTGGAAATCCGGGAACAACGCGGCGAACGCCAGAAACAGCGACAAATTTATATACGTATTGTCGCCGTATCCCGTAATAAGCCCCCCCAGCACCGCCCCGATGATCCCCAAAAGATAGTACAGGTTAAACTTGAACGAACCCCATTGAGTCTCCAGCGTGTTCCCTATCATCCAATAAAAGTACAGGCTGAAGATCACCCACAGCAGCGACGTCGACGGCGGCAGGAATATGAACGTCACCAGCCGCCATACCTGCCCCCTCGCGATGGCCGCCCTATTGAAGTACAGCAGTTCGCTCGCGCCCATCCCGATGAAGTCCAGCAGGAACACAGTCGCCATGCCGCCCACTATATAGTACATCAGATTGGTTATGTACCAGCCCCTGCGAGCCTTCAGTTCCAGCGACCGTATCTGTTTGCGTATTTGCTCCATTACCGCTCCTCCTAATCCTCCGCGGATCGATTCCGCTCGTCGTACGCCTCCTGAAACAACTCGGTCAGCCTGTCGGCTCCTTGATCGCGCAGTCCATTCAGATACGCTTCCCAGTTCTCGTCGTTCAGTTCAATCTCGCCGTCGATGAACCTCGCCATACCTTCGTCAACCATCGCGCCCAGCACGCGCTGCAGCGAAGCTATCTCATCCTCCCGCGCCTCGTTCGTCGGCCACGTGAACGGGAACGGCGTCGTCAGCAGCGGTTGAATCGCGTCCCCCTCGCGGCGTACTCTGGCCTCAATTGCCAGATCGGTTCGCCGCTCGAAATCGGCGGGCGTCAGTCCCGGCGTCAGGTTGTCGGTGTGGATAACCCTATCGCGCAGCACGGCGTCTATCGTCGTGAATTCGTCCGTGATCCACTGCCATGAGGTTCCGCTCCATTTGTAATCCACGTCCGGCACGCCGGCTAGCGCCAGCCGTCCGCCATCCTCGGTATAGAGGTAATCCGCCCAGCCCAGCATCGCGCCGGGATCGTCGCACTTCGAGGTGACGGCGAATGTGCCCTGCACCACGCCGCTTAGCAGTCTGCGATAGTTCGGCGCCGAACCGTCGGGCGGCGTCAGCGGCGTCAGTATCGAGTACGCTTCGGCTAACTCGGTGGAAACCAGCGTATACGGCGCGATGGATACAAACACGCCGATTGTGTTCTCCTTCGCCTCGCTCAGCAGCGTCGTGCGCTGCGACTGTCCCTGCCTGAACGTGCTGCCGTCCAGCGATCCATTTTGCTTCAGCGCGCGCATCGATTCCGTAAACTCACGGAACCCAGGCTCAAACGCGGCGTATCGAACCGTATCATCGCTGTCCACATAAATATTATAGTCGTTCGGGGTCAATCCGAACGCGTGCAGGAAGAATTTAGCTTCCCATGGTCCTATGAAGCTTAACGGGATCTCGTCTTCCCTGCCGTTTCCGTTGGGATCGCGGTCGCGGAACGTGGTCAGCGTATCGGCGAACTGGGCGAACGTCTCCGGCATGGGCAGGTTCAGCGCGGTCAGCCACTCCTGGTTGATCCAGATATAACACTGCCGCTCGTAACCGTTCAGCCCGGGCAGCGCGGCGATCGATCCGTCCGGGTGGGTGATCGAGACACGCCAATCCTCGCGGGCGTTCAGTATGCCGGATAGCGTCGGCGCGCTGGATTCCAGCAGCGGTGCCAGGTCGATCAGCTGCCCCGACGCGCGGTAACGCAGTTCCTCTTCCGGAGTCAACGCGGCCTTGAAGAATACGTCGGGCAGATCCTCCGACGCGAACGCGGTATCCTTCGCCGTCTGATATGACGCTTCGTCGGCGTATTGCCTGAAGACGAAGTCAATACCCGTCCGTTCGCGCATAGTCGTAAAGAACGCGTGTGTGCGCCAGTCGCGACCCGACTCCATATCCAGACCCATCATGGTGTATACGTGCACCGTATCCAACGGTACGTCGGACGGCGGCGCGGACTCCGGTTCAGCTGACGCCGGAAGGGCGCGTCCGCACAGCATAACGAGCGCGAGCGCGGCCGCGGCCAGGCGTATCAGGCGGTTTCGTTCCTTAATCATCACATAGTTCCTCCATACCCAACAAATAAACATCTTGAACAAAACGCAAACAATAACCATTCACGGTTGCATATCGCCGTTTCCTCAATTATAATAGAATATAGATCGGTTGGCAACAGCCGGGGCGTATATATCGCGGGGCGAAAGCGGGTTTCACCTTGCGTTCAATAGTATTAACAAATGGTGAGAGGGGTGATCGGTACGGTATTATTCTCGCGCTGGCTGCTAAGACACAGGCGGCTGATAGTGACGCTCTTCACGGTCGCCGCGTTGGCGGGCGCGGCGCTGTCGCTTAGCGTAACGGTAAACAACAACCTGGTGGATTATCTGCCAGAATCGGCTTCGTCCACTCGCGCGCTGGACGCGATGGGTCAAGCCTTCACTGGTGCGTCTGAAAACGCGCAGGTAATGGCGGTTGACGTCAACCTCGCCGACGCGCTAGACTTGAAGCGGCGGCTCGCCGCGATAGACGGCATCGAATCCGTTTCATGGCTGGACGATCTGATTGACATGACCGTGCCGATCGAACTGGCCGATCAGGCTATCGTCGGCGCGTATTATAAAGACGGCAACGCGCTGTACTCCGTGTCGATAGCGGAGGGATGGGAGGCCGACGTCGTCGACTCCGTCCGCGATATTCTCCGACCCGGGGACGCGCTGGCCGGTCAGGCCGTCGAATCCGCAAAGCTGCAGCGGCTCACGTCGGTCGAGACCCGCAACGCTATGCTGATACTGCTGCCGCTGATACTGCTCGTGCTCATCATATCCACCGAATCATGGCTGGAGCCGTTGCTGTACCTGGCGGCGATAGGCATACCTGTACTGATCAACATGGGCACGAACGTATTCTTCAAGGACGTGTCGTTCATCACCCAGACGGTAAGCCCGATACTGCAGATGGCCGTGTCGCTGGATTACGCGGTGTTCCTGCTTCATCGGTTCAAGGCGAACCGGGAGCGGAAAGATCCTCTGGAACCGTTCGAGGCGATGCGCGAGGCCGTAGGGTTCTCGTTCGTCTCGATAGCGTCCAGCGCGGCGACGACGTTCTTCGGCTTCCTCGCGCTGATGTTCATGCAATTCCAGATCGGCGCAGATCTGGGGATAAACCTGGTGAAGGGTATCGCGCTGAGTTTCGTGTCGGTGATAGCGTTCCTGCCATGCCTGACGCTGTGCTGCCTGCCATGGCTGGATAAGACGCGCCATCGCGCGCTGATGCCCGACTTCGCCAAGTCGAAGATCAGCTCAAAAACCGGACACAAGACATATGGCGTCGGCTCCGTGCTGTTTAGGACGCGCTGGGTCGCGGCGATTGTCATACTGCTGGTCGTCGTGCCGGCGTTCTTCGCGCAGAACGCCAATACGTTCGTATACGGCATGACGTCCGTTGTTTCCGACGATTCATACGATAGCGACTCGGCGCGCATAGCGGAGGTATTCGGCGCGTCGGTTCCTATGATTGTGCTCGTGCCGTCGGGCGAACCTGGCAAGGAGGCTCAATTGTCCGCCGCGCTGACCGCGATCCCGCGCGTGTCCAGCGTGATCTCATACGCTACACAGGTCGGGTCGATGATCCCGCCTGAGGTAGTGCCTCAGGACGCTCTGTCTCAATTCCAGTCGAGCGGATGGAGCCGATTGATCCTCTATGCGGATGCGGAGGCTGAAAGCCCCGGTGCGTATCAGCTGGTCGAGGATATCCGCGCGGCGGCGGATTCCGTGTACCCCGGCGAGGCGCTGGTCGCGGGTCAGCACGCGAATGTGTATGACATCCGCGAAGTGATCACACGCGATCAATCGATCGTTAACTATGTTGCCATCGGCGCGATACTGCTGGTGCTGCTGCTGTCATTCCGCTCCGTATCGCTGCCCATTCTGCTGACGCTGACTATCGAGACCGCGACATGGATCAACCTGTCGCTGCCGTACTTTACCAGCTCGCCGCTGTGCTACATAGGCTACCTGGTGGTATCGACCGTGCAGCTGGGGGCGACGGTGGATTACGCGATACTGTTCGTCGACCACTACCTGAAAAACCGCAGGAAGCGCGGCAAGCGCGAGGCCATCGCGCGCGCGACCAGCAAGACGTTCGGGTCGATACTGATATCCGGCGCGATACTCTCCGGCGCGGGGGTCGCGCTGTCCCTGACGTCGACCAACGAGATCGTCAGGCAGATGGGGGTATTGCTCGCGCGCGGTACGGCGCTGTCCATTCTCCTGGTGGTATTCTTCCTTCCGGCGGCGTGCGCGCTGCTGGACGGGGTGATCCGGCGCACAACAATCGGCGCGCGTTTCCTGCAGCGCAAGGCCGAACCCGTATGTTACGCGGAAACGGAAGGGAGCGATGACGAATGAACGCTAACGTGAAGTCCGCAGCCTTCGGGCAAGGACTCCTTCACAAGGATAATAAAGCGAAGCGCACGGCTCTGCGCGCGCTTGTCTTGACATTGCTGGTCGGCGCACTCGGCGTTTCAGCGTTCGCCGCCACGGCGGAGAACGCGGCGCTGTCGCCGTACCTGAAGGAGGAGACGGTCTACGGTTCGCTGGACGCGTCGGGCGGCGTGCGGACGCTGTATATTGTGAACACGCTGCTGTCGGATCAGTCCGGAACCGCCGTCGACTACGGCGGCTATAAGGCGGTAACCAACCTCTCCGATTCAACGGCGCTGGACTATAATTCTGGCGAAGGGACGGTCAAGGCCACGCTGACAGCGGGCGAACCGTTCATGTATCAGGGCGCGTTGGATTCGACGACGCTGCCGTGGCTGTTCACGATCCGCTATACGATCGACGGCAAAGAGGTCGCCGCGGATGAATTGGGCGGCATGTCCGGCCGCCTGGGCATAATGGTAGGCGCGGTCAGGAACGCCGGCGCAGCCGACGCCTCATATTACGATAACTTCGCGCTGCAGGTATCGCTGCTCCTATCCAGGGCGGTATGCCGCAACGTAACCGTTACCGGCGCGACGCTGGCCGACGCGGGTTTGTCGCGCCAGGTCACCGCGACCGCGCTGCCCGGCTCGCCGCTGTATTTCTCGGTCGGAGCGGACGTGACGGATTTTGAGATGGGTTCGATCACCATTGCCGCCGCGCCTTTCTCCATGAAGATCAATCTGCCCGGCATCCAGCCGATGCTGGAGCAATTCTCGCAGCTGACCGACGGTTCCGCGCAGATTCAGCAGGGGATTGCCGGTATGAGGGACGCGCTCGACGCCGCTCTTAACGGCGCCGAAGCCGAAGATGATGAATCCCCGCCGACCGTGCCTTCCGCGTCTCAGATTAGCTTGGGTATGTCCATGATGGTCGCCGCGCTGAACGGTACGTCCCGTCAGTTGGGACAAATGGAAACAGGACTGACGGCGCTGGCGGCTTCCATCAGCCAGTTAGCCGCCTCGCTCCCGGCGGCGCCCCTCGACGAGGAGCAGACAGCGGCGCTGGCGGCGTTGTATGAATCCGCGCCCGAGTCGAAGGCGCTGCTGGATCAGCTGGCGGCGGGTTACGCGGCGGCGGCCGCGGGAGGAGCGGCGCTGACCGAGGCTCAACCTCAGGCGGTGGCGTTCGCGCAGGCTGTAGCGCCGCTGCGTTCGGGACTGGACACCGTCGCTTCGTCGCTGAGCCAGTCCGGGGAAACGCTGACGAGCATGTCCGCACAGGCGGATGGACTGAAGCAGCTGCTGGACGGCCTGACCCAATTAAACGATCAGTACAGCCTATTCCATGAAGGCATAGCGTCGATACCCGATCAAGCCGAAGCGGCCATACATGATATGACGTCCGCGTTCGACCGCAGCGGGTATCAGCCTAACTCATACGCCGACGAGCGGTGCGGCCAGGTAGAGGCGCTGCAGTTCACGCTTCGCACGGACGCTATCGCCGCACCCAAGGCGGCCGCGGCGGAGGAGCCGGCGCAGAAGCCGGAGACATTCCTTGAACGCTTGACGAAGCTGTTCAAATAACCGTTTATATCAAGGGCGGCTGCGGATAGCCGCCCGTTTGAATTATGGAGGCCGTTTATGTCCCAACCGTTGATATTGGTATGCGACGACGATCCGATCGTCCATCAATCCATCAACCTGTACCTGGACGCCGAGGGGTTCGAGCACCGTTCCGCGTATACCGGTCCGCAGGCGCTGACCGCCGCGACATCCACGCCCGAACCGAGCCTCGTGCTGCTGGATATTATGATGCCGGAACTGTCAGGCATGGATATATGCCGCGCGCTGCGCAAGATATCGCAGGTGCCTGTGATAATGCTCACCGCGCGCGGCGAGGAATTCGATCGCGTACTGGGGCTGGAATTGGGCGCGGACGATTACATCGTCAAGCCATTCTCGCCGCGGGAGGTCATATCACGCATCAAGGCCGTGCTGCGCCGCGCCAACGGGCAGATGCGCGAGGAGCCCACCGGCGTGATGGTGTTCGGTCATCTCACGATAATGCCCGACAGCTATACCGTTCAGCTAAACGGCGAGAACGTGGCGATGACCCCGCGCGAGGTTGAGCTGCTCGTGCTGCTGGCCTCACATCCGGGTCGCGTACTCCCGCGCGAGACGATACTGTCGCAGGTATGGGGTTACGATTACTACGGCGACTCACGCACCGTGGACACGCACATCAAGCGTCTGCGCCAGAAACTCTCCGTGCCCGACGCGGTATGGCAGATCACCACGGTATACGGCGTTGGCTATAAGTTCGAGGCGGAGGCGGGATGACAGGCAAGGCCGGCCCGTCCAAGGCGTTCGGGACGAAGGGCGGCGTCAGGCGCACGTTTTCAAGGGGGAAACGAAGGCTGCAGCATGTTGTCATGTGGAAGAGCTTCACGATAAAGCGCGTGATGCTGCTGGTCATGATGGGCATCATGCTTTCCTCGACCATATCGCTGTCGCTGTATGAACTGTGGGTGCCGCGCCTGCTGATCGACGCGCGGATGCCGTTGGGGATGGTCAACGCCGTTATCGCCGCGCTGCGGCACACTTTACGCGTGTCGTCGGTGCTGTCGATACTGGTGCTGCTGCCGTTATGCGCCATGGCCGCGATGCAGATCATCCGCCCGTTATACAGCGTCCATGATCGCGCGATACGCATGGCCAGCGGCGATCTGCATACTCCGGTGATCATCCGAGCGGGCGGGGAGCTGGGTGAACTGGCCAACGCGCTGAACGCGCTGTCCGAGCGGGTCAACAGCTCGCAGGACGCGCTGATGGTCGAGCGGGTGCGCGCGCTGCGAATACTCAACGCGCTGGACGAGGGCATACTCTCCGTGGATGAGAACGGCATAATCAATCAGATAAACCCGACGCTGATGGCCGTGATGCCCGTACGCTCGGGTGATCCGCTACCCGATATGGTCGAGGAAGCGTTCCGTGCGGCTATGCGCGAGAACAGGCAGACCGCCTTCAACCTGACGCAGAAGACGGCGCATGGCGAGCGTATCTGGGCGTGCAAGGTGCTGCCGATCCGATCGAGGGAAGGCGCGGCCATCGGGGCGGTAGGGGTGTTCCGTGATGAGACGCAGTCGATTCAACTGGAGCGGACGCGCCGTGATTATGTCGCGAACGTGTCGCATGAACTGCGCTCGCCGCTGACCGCGCTGCGCTGCCTGATCGAGCCGCTGAGCGACGGCATGATCCAGCAGGACGAAAAGAAGCAAGAGATATACGACATACTGCTGCGCGAAACGGTACGGTTGTCGCGGCTGGTAGACGACATGCTGGAGTTGTCGCGGCTGCAATCGGGGGCGCTTGCGCTGGAGAAGATGGCGTTTGAACCGCTGCCTATGCTCCGGCAGATTGCGGATATGGTTGAACCGCGCGTGATCGATAGGGGATTGACGTTAGAGCGGAGGCTGCCTGAATCGCTGCCCGAGGGATTCGGCAATCCGGATAGGATCGAGCAGGTGTTGATCGCGTTGTTGGACAATTCTATTAAGTTTACGCCGGTGGGAGGCGTCATAACGATGGGCGCGGCGGTAGTCGCGGCTGATAATGGCGGGATGGGCGGCGTGATCGAGATTACAGTGACGAACACGGGGGCGGGGATTGCGCCGGAGGATCTGCCGCATGTGTTCGAGCGGTTTTACAAGGCGGATAAGGCGCACGCGGAGATGGGTACAGGGTTGGGGCTGGCGATAGCAAGGGAGTTGCTGGCGCGGCTGGGCGAGACCATCCGAGCGGAGAATCTGCCTGGCGTGGGCGTGAGATTTACGTTCACGCTGCATTTTGCGCAAGAGGAGAACGCCGCGGCATAGGTAAGGATTGGAGGCAATAGTTGGGTTCCGTAACAGACTACCGGAGCGCAACCGGTTGTGTTCCGATAGTCTACTTCCACACGGCGTTTGTGCATTCGGTATACCTTTCAGGGTTTCGGGGTAAGGGGGCGTAGGGGGGGGTGAGGTAGAGGCGGGTTCCGCTATCACAGCACCCTGGCCAAAAACTCCCGCGTTCTCGCGTTTTTCGGGTTGGTGAATATTACTTCAGGCGCGTCCTCCTCGACAATCAGCCCGCCCTCCATGAACACTACGCGGCTGGCCACATCGCGCGCGAAACCCATCTCATGAGTGACTACAATCATCGTCAATCCCATACTCGCCAGGTTGCGCATGACCGACAATACCTCGCCAACCGTCTCCGGATCAAGCGCGGAAGTCGGCTCGTCGAACAGCAATACCTCCGGATCCATCGCCAGCGCGCGCGCTATCGCTACACGCTGCTTCTGTCCGCCGGAAATCTGCGCGGGTTTCGCGTCGCGATAGCCGTCCATGCCCACCATCGCTAGGTACTTCATCGCAACCTTCTCGCTGTCGTCGCGGTTGCGTCGCAGAACCTTGCGCTGCCCCTCCACGCAGTTGCGCATCACCGTCATATTATTGAAAAGATTGAACTGCTGGAACACCATCCCTACTCGCGCGTGATACTCGCGCAGCGGGAACCCGGCGCCCTGTATGTCTCGCCCATGGAACATTACTCTGCCGCCCGTCGGCGTCTCCAGGAGATTGACGCACCTTAACAACGTGCTCTTGCCCGAACCCGACGGACCAATCACGCACACGACCTCGCCTCGTCTTGCAGTGAAGCGGATATCGCGCAGCACCTCGTTGCCGCCGAACCGCTTGCTCAAACCGACGACCTCTATGACGGCGTCAAGCTCAGCTCCATTATTACCCTCTATACCGTCTTGCGATTGCGGCATCGTCACCGTTCCTCCTTGACATAAGTTATCTCCGCGCGGCTGTCCGACTGAGAGCCGAACACGGTGAAATGCTTCGGCCCGTCCATCTTCCTCTCCAGTAAGCGCAGGAGCCGCGTAACGGTGAACGTGAGGATCAGGTATATTATGCCCGTTATGAAGAAAACCTCGAAATAGCGCAGATATGTCCCGGCGGCTGACTTGGACATGAAGAACAGCTCCGATACGGCTATGACGTTCAGCACGCTGGAATCCTTTATGTTGACTACGAATTCATTGCCGACTGATGGCAATATGTTTCGTATCGCCTGCGGCAGCACGACTGACGCCATCGTTTGCCAATGCGACATGCCGATGGAGCGCGCGGCCTCGCTCTGACCCGTGTCCACCGACATGACGCCGCCGCGCACGATCTCCGCCATATACGCCCCGGTATTGATCGACACGATCAGCACGGCGGCGGCCAGTTCGTTCATATTAAGCCCGAGATACTGCGCGGCGCCGTAGTAGATTACCATTGCCTGCACTATCATCGGCGTGCCGCGGAACACTTCGACATATACCGCAAGCGCGCCGCGAAGCGCGCGAATCCCGGCGCGCGGCAGGAATCCCGCGCGCGCCGGAACGGTCAAGCTTCGCGCGACCGCGACCAGCAGCCCAATAACAAAACCGCAGATAGTGCCGCTTATCGCGACGAGCAGCGTTATCCACGCGCCGCGAAGGAACAGCGAGCCGTATTTCTGCAGCAAAAACGCGACCCATCCGAAGAAACTGGCGGGAATTGCCGACATAATCGCCGCCTAATCCTTACTCGCTCAGCGGCTGGCGCGCGACGGACTCATCCATCAGCCGCTGGCGTTCCTCGCGCGTGATGGACGCGAGAACCTCGTTGATCGGCTCTCGCAGCGCGCTATCCTTGGCCAATCCCACTGCTACGGCCACATCTTCCGGCTCCGCCTCGAATCCCCGCCCATCGGCGAACGACACAAACGTCAAGCCGGGGTTCGCAGCCGCCGCCGACACCGCGCCCGGACGTTCCGATACATAGCCGTCCACCCGGCCTGCGTTCAGCGCGACTATCATCGCCGGAAACGTATCCAACGCGGTCTGCTTCCTTACGCCGGGTATCTGGTCGATGACGCTGTAGTGGAAGGTGTTCAGCTGACCTGTTATCGCCGCGCCACCGAGATCTTCCAGCGATTCAGCCTTGGCATACGGCGAGTCAGCGCGCACGACGACGACCAGATCGCTCTCGTAATACGGCTGTGTGAAATCAATCGTCATCGAGCGCTCGGCGGTGGGACTCATGCCCGCGACGATCGCATCTATCTTGCCGGACATGACCGCCAGCGGCAGCCCGTCCCACTCGGTGCGGACGATGATCAAGTCACGATCCAGCGCGTCCGCGATTCGCCGCGCGATCTGCACGTCGTAGCCGTCCGCGTACCCGCCGTTCTCAATGGGAACGCTCGTGTCGCTGGGTTCCGCCTGGGTCCAGTTGAACGGCGCGTAGTCGCATTCCATGCCCACGCGCAGCGGCTCGGCCAGCGCGATCGTACCCATGGCCAGCGTCAGTAAGGATAATACCACGGCAAGTGTTCGTTTCATTGTGAATCCTCCTTCAGTCTGTCCCGGCCGCACAACAAAAACGGTCGAAGCGCTATACCGCCCCGACCGACTATACGTTCATTACCCGATCAAAACATATCTTGATGATCCGGTATGTCACCGCAGGCCGTATCGAGTAGCGCTCCACAACAATCGTTGTGACAGCCGGCAACGTGTTCCATCGCCGTCCAATACCCGTGCGCTCAACCGAACGGGTATTTCGGCGGGTCTACCTTTCGCGCGACGTCATGGCCGTTGAGCGGCTCACTCGCGCTACTGTTTAAACCCGCGCCTCTACCGATCTTATTTCATTTTCTATATTGTGGCACAACGCGCGGCGTATGTCAAGTTCCGCGCTTGAGTTCGGCAGGGCAAGTTCATCCCTACTTTGACACCGGCAAAAGAGGTGGAAGTGCATTGAAATCGTTGCTACACAATGGATTTTCCAGAGAGTTTGGTTGTCAATTTCTGTCATTTAACTGTAGACAAATGTAGATTAGCATGCTATAATGTCGCCATCAAACAGCTGGGAGGCGGCGCATGTTCCTGCGTAAGCAAAAAACGTCCAGTGGTAGGGTCTTGCTGAGCATTGCCCGCTCGTACATAGTGAGCGGCGGCATTTCGAACGCGTGAAGGGCTGAAAAAAGTTTTGGTGCAGGCCAAAAACGAGTGAAAACACCCCTTTACACTACAACGCTACGACACAAATTCGACTCTCCATGCTACGGAAAAATCCTTGCACCGCCTAAGTTATTCTCATACCGCTTGTCGTGTGTGGGTGTCAAAGTCAGGATAATTGCGTAAATTGCAAGCGCAAATTTCATCTGCTTCTTCAGTTCGGAAACAAGCGCCGTTACAGCTCGCGGGTGCATACAGTCATTGAGCGGCAATTGCCTACTAGATATTGTGGTGTTTCGGCTAGATCAAAGCGTAAATTTGCCTGCTTTTTCAAAATTGAGGCCAATTTGGGGAGATGCACTTCCACAGACCGCAACATATAGTGCGCACATCGTATTTCGATATACAGCATCTTGATTTTGCCCTGCTGAGCTGTAACAGGCTATCTTTTGCGTGATCGTTCGGTTTATCAACTTTTCCACATTCTGGCATGTGGACAACCTTTAAAATCTGGTGTGGAAATATCTGATCCTTCCACATACTCCTCTTGCCATCCAGC
>JAITDK010000260.1 GCA_031282605.1 Oscillospiraceae bacterium | reverse complement strand
ATCCCCACCGTGCTGGATACCCTGCGCGAGAAGGATAGCGTGAAGATCGACGACGTAGTGTTCGAGGGTGTCAACGGCATCTACGGTGTGGAGGCCGGCGGGCCGCAGCCAGGCGTCGGGTGCGCCGGACGCGGCATCATCACCGCCGTGGAACTGTTCAAGCAGCAGCGCGCGTTTGAGAAGCTGGATTTGGACGTGGTTATATACGACGTGTTGGGCGACGTGGTCTGCGGCGGTTTCGCTATGCCGATACGCGAGGGTATCGCAGAGCACGTGTTCACTGTTTCCAGCGCGGATTTCATGGCGGTATACGCGGCAAACAACCTGTTCAAGGGCATCAAGAAATACTCGAACGCGGGCGGCGCGCTGCTGGGCGGCATCATAGCCAATTCGATCAACCAGCCGTATCAAACGCGCATAGTCGACGATTTCGCCTCGCGAACCAAGACTCAGATCATGTCGTATGTGCCGCGATCCGTCACCGTCACCCAATCTGAACTGCAGGGCAAGACGGTCATCGAGGCCGCTCCGGACTCCGATCAGGCGAAGGTATATACCGCGCTGGCCGAGAAGATCGCCTCCCACGACCAATCGCATACCCCCGCGCCGCTGGAGATATCGGAACTTCGCGAATGGGCGGCGCAGTGGGCCGACGTACTTATGGCGATGGCTCACGGCGCGGAAGACGCGGACGGTCGCAACATATGACCGCGCCATACTTGGTCGCGCTGGCGACGTCCGACGGCAAGATCATTAATCAGCACTTCGGCCGCTGCCCGGCATGGACAATCGTCGAGCTGGGCGGCGGCGAACCGCGCTTCGTTGAACGCCGCGAGACGGACGCGCCCTGCGGCGAGGGCGGTCATTCCGACGGCGGACTAGACGCGGCGATAACGCTGCTCTCAGACTGCCGCGCCGTGCTGGCCGCAAGGATTGGCCCCGGCGCGGGAGCCAGGCTCAAGGCGCGCGGACTGGACGCGTTCGAGATCGGATCGTACGTGGACGACGCGCTGTCACAACTCGACGACTATTATTCCAATCCAAGGGAGGCGAGTCGCGTTGGCTGAACCATTGTGGGTTTTACGCGAGGGTAAACGACTAGAGGAAATGCACCCATGTTTCGCGGTGGGTCGCAAGAACCGCAAAGGCCGCATCCATCTGCCCGTCAGTCCTGATTGCAACCTGGCTTGCCGGTTCTGCAGCCGCGTGCGCAACGACTGGGAACAGCGCCCCGGCGTATCGTCGCGCACGATCACGCCCCAGGAGGCCGTCGACCTGGTGTCGCGCGCGCTGGATTTGTCGGATACCCTGACCGTGGCGGGCATAGCGGGTCCCGGCGACGCGCTGGCCACACCTCACGCACTGGAGACATTCCGACTGATCCGCAAGGCGTTCCCGCAGTTGATACTGTGCCTATCGACAAACGGCCTGCTGCTGCCGGACATGGCGGAAGAACTTGCGGAGATAGGCGTAGAAACCCTCACCGTCACCGTGAACGACATCGACCCCGCCCGACTGGCGAAACTCAACGCCGGTATCGTGCTGAACGGCAAGGCCTATCAAGGCAAGGAAGCGGCGGAGATACTGATCCCGCGTCAGCTGGCCGGCATCCGCCGCGCCGCCGATCTGGGCGTCATCGTCAAGGCCAACACGGTACTCGTTCCGCGCATAAACGGGCCGCATATCGCCGACATCGCAAAAACGCTGGCGCAGGCAGGCGCGGGGCTGTACAACATCATACCGTTGATCCCCAACGCGGAACTGTCCGGCGAACCGATCCCAACGTGCTCCCAGATAGACGAGGCTCGCGCGGCGGCGGCGCCGTTCATCACAGTGTTCCGGCACTGTCAGCATTGCCGCGCCGACGCGATAGGCGTCCCCGGCGAGACCGATCTTCGCGCGCAGCTGTATCCACTGGGCGAACCCGCCGCGGATACTTTTTCACATGGTTAATGCGGTCGTTTAATTTACACGCATTACCTAGTATTCAGATCTGTATAAAGCAGCTACTGATCTCAATGCCAGCGTCATATGGCGAAAACGGCAATTCTCACTGCATCGGGCGGGAATTGCCGTTTTCACCTCATTCTATGCGCTGTACACTGCTCTGCGCAGCGTTCCTGATAACTCCTATATGTATTATAAATACACTACTTTCAGATTTGCAGGCAGCATATCCTTGACAAGTTATAATTTGGATATATAATAATCCTAATGGATTGTTACGTCCACCCGAAATTAGCTGTTATACATAGGAGGAGCAAATGAGGTCAGACAAACTGACGGTTCTGCTCAGGGTCGTCTGGACGTCGCTGGCGACGGCGCTTGGCGTGGGCGTCTATGCGCTGGTTCGGCGCACACTGGGGGCGTTAGGGGTTGTATGGGTCGCCAATATGGATTATAATTATGTATTCATACCGGCATTGGCGGCCATGATGGTTGTAGGATGGCTGGCGGTCGGGTCGCTGGCGAGGGCGTCGAGGCGCGTGGTCGTCCGCATAGAGATCGGGCTGACCGATCTTCCCGTAGGTCAAGTGATCGCGACCGTGATAGGCTTGAGCTTCGGTATAGCGCTGGCGCTGGTGATATCGCTGCCGTTCAGGCTGTTCCTGCCTGACGTCGTCTGGGCGGCGACGGCGGCGCTGCTGTATGTGTTGGCGGGGCCTATAGGCGCGGTGTTCGCCTACAGGCGCTGGCACGAGATATTCCACTTCAGCAGGCGGGAACGTCCGGACGGCAAAGGCCTGCCGTCCAACGCGGCAATGGACAAGATATTGGATACCAGCGTGATCATCGATGGGCGCATACTGGACGTGCTGTCGACGGGATTTGTCGAGGGCGTAATAGTCATACCCCAATTCGTGCTGGCGGAGCTGCGCCACATAGCGGACTCTCCCGATCCGATGCGCCGCAACCGCGGTCGCAGGGGGTTGGATATACTGGCGCGCATTCAGCGCGAGCTGGCCATCCCGGTGGAGATTGACGAAACCAACGCGGACACATCCGACGAGGTAGACGCCAAGCTGCTGAAACTGGCCGTACAGCGCGGTGGCGCTGTAGTAACCAACGACTTCAATCTGAACAAGGTGGCAAGCGTCACAGGAGTAAGCGTACTTAATCTGAACGACCTGACGAACGCGCTGAAGCCCGCTCTGCTGCCCGGCGAAGAGTGCACGGTTCAGATCGTCCGCGAAGGCAAGGAACCCAATCAAGGCGTGGGCTTTCTTGAAGACGGCACCATGATTGTAGTAGACAACGCGCGGCGCATGATCGGCGAACGCGTCGAGGCTGTGGTCACCACCGCGTTGCAGACGTCGGCTGGGAGGATGATATTCGCGCGGCTAAAGTACGCGCCGCCCAGGCCATTCTCAACACCGGCATCCGCGGCGGAATATTCGGCCAAGTAGAATCGCCTTAACAGCGATAAGCTATTGTATTGCCCCGTGTATCCGCACGATCGGGAAGGGGTCTCACGCCCCCCTCCCGACCTCCCCCGGGGCTAGGAACGAGGGAACGGGGGAACGGTTTGCGTTCCGGAACAGACTATCCAGGGACAGCAGGCAGTCCGAAGCCGGTAGATTGTGTA
>JAITDK010000232.1 GCA_031282605.1 Oscillospiraceae bacterium | reverse complement strand
GTATGGTCTCCTCCATTACTCGGTCGCACTTGGCGATGGGGATTATCGTCTTCTCGGCGGCGGCAAGGTAGCCCTCGTACTTCGCCAGCCGCACCCAGTTTTCAAGGTTGCGCGGCGATATGACGATATCCAGTTCCTCGCTGTCAATCTTCTTTTTCAGCTTGTGGTACACGCCTAGCAGTTTATCCGCCTTATCGGCGCATTCCGGGACACGGGCGGTCAGCATTTTTACGATAGCCTCGTCCGACAGTGCGGCGAGTTCCAGAATGACATTGAAACGGTTATAGAGGGCCTGATTGAGCTCCTTCGTGCCGAAGTAGCCGAGATTCATCGTGGCAAAGAAGCGGAAGTTCGGGTGCCGCCGTACTACTTCGCCATTGTCGAGCCGCACGAAGCCGTTGTCGTCAAGGAGCGAATTCAGGAACGCCAGATACTGCGGTTTCGCAAAGTTAATCTCCTCAAACACGACCGCTCCGCCAAAACGGATAGCCTTTGTAACATAATTTTCTTTGAATATGATTTTGTCCTCTTCGGGGATAAACTTGCCCAGGACAAATTCGTCGAGATTTTCAGTGCAGTTTACCACGTCCATTATAGGCATTGCGATTTCTTGACAGACCAGTTTGCACGAGATTGTCTTGCCCGTTCCTGCGGGTCCGTGGAACAGGATCGCGCGAATATCGCCGGCCATAAC
Source organism: Oscillospiraceae bacterium (assembly GCA_031282605.1). Taxonomy (GTDB): domain Bacteria; phylum Bacillota; class Clostridia; order Christensenellales; family Aristaeellaceae; genus BNUH01. The sequence continues at coordinate 5,346 of JAITDK010000232.1, read as the reverse complement.
CGCGTTGCAAATCCCTCTTACAGCCTTGGGGATTACAAGTTCGGGCGGTAGGTTTGGAATCAGGGAACGGTATTCAGGCAGGAATATGCCGCCTTCAAAGGGCGTAACTATGACTTCCTTACCCAATCCCCTTTTCGCCGCGTCCTTGTTCTCGGCGATTACCTTGAAACTCTCCCTGAACGAGAGCATTCCGTCATGGTCAAAACCGTTTAGGTTGGCATAGGTCACTTCATACTCGTCAAACTTGTGCGCTTGATAGAAATCCTCGTGCAGATTCACAAAAGCGTCGACGGCGGGATTTTCTGTGAAGCTCAAGAGCATATTGTTGTAGTCGCTGTCCCGTCGGCACTCGCTGGCCAGCAAAACGCAGAAGCAAGGGAGTAATTTATAGAGTGGGTGTAAATGTTCCATATTGCCGTCAATCCACCGACCCATAGCGTCATAGGCGGCAATGGTTATCCCACCGCCCTTAAAGAGCGCCTCGTACTTGTGGATATTCGGCTCTACCACTCCGTTTTGCCGCCAATCTTCAGGCACCTTAATTTGAAAGAAAACCTGACCGCCATCGTCGCTGACAAAGTAGTCCCCACTGACAGCGCCATCGCCCTTTTCAATGGAAGCGCAAAGCGTGGAAAACAGCGCCAAAGCCTCTCCGATTGGCTGGCACAGCGTTGTCGTCCCCTTAAAGGACTGGTTATTCGGATGTACATAATACTGCGTGGCATCGGAGTGATGCTTGAACCCGAAGCCCTTATAGATTTCGTCGCTGTTCGCCCGAACAACCTTGTAGGATACCTTAAAAACATTCATACTTGCTTTGACCCCGCGCTTATATGATTCTTGTCATATTAACCCGCCGCTAACCGATAGGCGAAGCCCGCCGGATCGTTAGCTCAATCCTCACCTCATTCAGGCGAGGCTGCTGTTCTCTGCGTCGTACTGACCTGCAACCGCCTGAATCGCGGCCCTCGCCTGAACGATGGCCGCCTCCACCGCCCCCGCCGCGGGGCCGCCGGGCAGGTTTCTGCGCTCGACGCACGCCTTCATTGACAGCGCGTCATACACATCCTCGCCGAACAGCGCGGAGAACTCCCTTAGTTCATCCAGCGTCAGGTCGGTTATGCCGCACTCGCGCGCGGCGCACTCGCGTACGATCCTGCCGACGATCTCATGCGCCTGGCGAAAGGGCAGCCCTTTCGCCACGAGATAGTCCGCCGCGTCGGTCGCGTTGGTGAAACCCTCGGACGCGCGCCGCGCCATCCGCTGCACGTGGAACGCCGCCGTAGCCAGCATCCGCTCCAGTACCCTGGCACAGCCGTCCAGCGTATCCAGCGCGTCGAACAGCGGTTCCTTGTCCTCCTGCATGTCCTTGTTGTAGGCCAGCGGCAGACCCTTCATCGTCGTGAGCAGGGCCAGCAGATCGCCGTATACCCGCCCCGTCTTGCCCCGGATCAACTCGGCGGCGTCGGGGTTCTTCTTCTGGGGCATCATGCTGGAGCCGGTCGCGTAAGCGTCGGATATCGTAACGAACCTGAACTCCAGCGACGACCATAGCGCCAGTTCCTCGCACAACCGCGATAGGTGCATCATGCACACCGAACAGGCGTACATGGTGTCGAGTATGAAATCCCTGTCGGACACCGCGTCCAGACTGTTCGCGCTGACTCGCGAGAAGCCCAGCAGCTGCGCGACCCTGTGCCGGTTCAGCGGGTATGTCGTCCCGGCCAGCGCGCCACTGCCCAAAGGCATCACGTCCGCCGACTCGCGCGCGCGTCCGAATCGTTCGATGTCGCGCAACGTCATTTCGACATAGGCCATCATATGATGCGCCAGCGTGACAGGCTGCGCGCGCTGCAGGTGCGTGTAGCCCGGCATGATCGATTCGGTGTGTTTCTCCGCGATTGATACGAGCGTTTCCGCCAGCGTTTTCAGCCGCGCGATGGTCGAACCGCACGCCTCCTTGACATACATGCGCGTGTCAAGCGCGACTTGATCGTTTCGGCTGCGGCCCGTATGCAGGCGCTTGCCCGCCTCGCCGATTCGCTCGGTCAGCAGCGCTTCCACGTTCATGTGGATATCCTCGGCGTCTACGCGCCACTGAATCCTCCCGGCGTCCGCGTCGGCGAGTATGCCTCGCAGCCCGTCCACTATCGCCTTGGCATCCGCGTCCGATATGATTCCCTGCTCGCCCAGCATCGTCGCGTGCGCGATCGACCCTTGAATATCCTGGCGGTACAGCCGCCGATCGAACCGGATCGACGCGTGGAAGTCGTCCATCCACGCATCGGTTTCCTGTTCAAACCTACCGCCCCACAGTTTCGCGCCGCCGGACTGACTATTACTCATCGCTTTATTCCTTCGGAACAGTGTGCCTATTCCCCTTATCCCTATTATCGCGCGGCTTCGACGCGCTGCTTCGTCATCGCCGCGACCTTTAGCGGCAGCCCGAACAGGTTGATGAACCCCTCGCTGTCCTTGTGGTTATACAGTTCCTTGCTGTCTCCGAATGTGGCTATAGCCTCGCTGTATAACGAGTATGGCGACTTCACGCCCGCCGGGATGACGTTGCCTTTGAGCAGCTTCAGCTTGACTTCGCCGGTCACGGTTCGCTGCGTGGATTCGACGAACGCGTCCATCGCCTCGCGCAGCGGCGTATACCAGCAGCCGTCAAATCCCAGCTCGGCATAGCGCAGCGCCAACTGTTCCTTGTAATGCGCCGTCGCGCGATCCAGCGTGATCGACTCCAGCTCGCGATGCGCCTCGTATAGCAGCGTGCCGCCAGGGGTTTCGTACACGCCGCGGCTCTTGATGCCGACGAGGCGGTTTTCGACCAAATCGGCGACGCCGACGCCGTGTTTCGCGCCGATCTCGTTGAGTTTCTCGATCAGCGCGACGGGGGCGAGGCTCTCGCCGTTTACGGCGACGGGGCTGCCCTTATCAAACGCGATGGCGACGGTCTCCGACGCATCCGGTGCGTCCTCGATCCTGTTGCATATCATCAGCAGATCGGCGGGCGGCGCGTTCCATGGATCCTCAAGATCGGCGCCCTCATGACTTAAGTGCCACAGATTGCGATCCATCGAGTACGGTCGATCCTTCTTGACGGGCACGTCGATGCCGCGCTCCTGCGCGTAGGCGATCTCATCCTCGCGGCTCTTGAGTTCCCAAATACGCCACGGCGCGATGATCTCCATGAACGGCGCGAACGCCTTCACGGTCAGTTCAAACCGCACCTGATCGTTGCCCTTACCCGTAGCACCGTGGCAGATGGCGTCGCAGCCCTCGCGCACCGCTATCTCGACCAGCCGCTTGGCGATCAGCGGCCGCGCGAAGCTGGTGCCCAGCAAATACTTGCCCTCGTATACCGCGCCCGCCTTCAGCGTGGGGTATATGAAGTCCGTCACGAACTCCTCGCGCAGATCCTCGATGAACAGTTTCGCCGCGCCGGTGCGCTTCGCTTTCTCGTGCAGCGGCTCGAGTTCGTCGCCTTGGCCGACGTCGGCGGCCATGCAGATCACTTCGCAGTCGTAGTTCTCCTTCAGCCAGGGTATGATGATAGAGGTATCCAGTCCGCCGGAATATGCCAGCAGTATCTTGCGCTTAGCCATGTCCAATCCTCCGTTTGAATATTAATTCATTTCTAATGTTTAGACTAACATATTATGCGCCAAACGTCAAGTGGCGCGCATATTTATTCAACCGTCGCGCCTTGCATCCCCGCTTCCTCGCCGGCGAATCCCTCGAACGCCTCGGCAAGGTCGATCCGGCAGCCGTCTAGCGAAGACGCTTGGATCTCGCCGCCGTCCACGCAGACATTATACCCATCTTTGCGCGGCTTTACAAGGCGAACGTCCGCGCGGCATGTGGGAACCATGAGATATATAAGTCGTCTAATAAAAACCGTCGGTATCGCGAAAAGGTAAATCTTACCGTTTTACCGATTAAAGTGACAAACAAAACAATGGATTGAAAGGATGTAAGGTATGGTCAGCGGCGCCGAAATGATCGACAGGAATACGGAGAGGTTTTTTGACTCACTAAATCCGCGCGTCGACAACGAGGTTTCATTGATTGTCGTAGGGCACTTCACGGCAGAAAACCAAGTTTTCCTTAATTATTTGAACTCAAAATTCAATATCGCGCTGGTGATATGCAAGCCGGGTTCCATATCCGGCGAACTGATGAAGACGCTGCCCAAGGGCGCGGCGTGCAAGATAGGAAACAGGGATGATTTCATGAACATCGGTTATGTATCAAACATAATCAATTGGAACGTCATGCGCAAACACGTGATAATAGTAGACGTAGGCGGTTATTTCTCATACACCATCGCGGAACTGCAGAGCAGGATCGCCCCTATAATAATCGGCGTCGTCGAGGTTACCGAAAATGGATACCAACGGTACATGCATACCGAGGCGTCCAGGCTGCCATGCCCGGTATACATCGTGGCGAGGAGCAGCATCAAGGAGCCTGAAAACCATCTCGTAGGCCAGTCCGTCGTAATCGCCACGGAATTCCTGCTAAGGAAATACGGCGTGATGCTCGCGGGGAAGGAGTGCGCCGTGTTCGGGTATGGCAAGCTGGGCAGGAGCGTCGCCAGATGCCTTTCATCAAAGTCGGCGCTGACGCGGGTGGTGGAGGCCAATCCCATCCTGGGCGTGCAAGCGCTGGCGGCAGGTTTCCCGGTTATAGGCAAGGATAAGGCGCTGCCCATGTCCGAGATAATATTCGGATGCACAGGCAATCAATGCTTATCCGTTTACGACATGCGCGCGGTCAAGAACGGCGCGTTCATAGCGTCGGTGACATCCCCGGACGACGAGTTCGACTTCAGCGGCATCGGCGATGAGTGCGTTAAAATCAAGGACGCTTCAAGCGAGGACATCGACGCGTATGAAACCATCCATGGGAACCGCAGGTTCTATATGCTCAACAGCGGAAGGGCGATGAACTTCAAGTTCGGCGCGCTGTCCTCGAATCTGGGGCGTTTCAGCAGGCTGGTGCAAGCGGAGGTTATCGAGTCGATAAATATGATTCTATCCGGGCGGCGGACGGGTTTCTACGAGCTGGATGAGGAGAACAGGAAAGCGATAGCGGCGAAGTGGCTGAGCTTCTTTAATGAGTCTGATTAGGGTCTGTTCGAAAAAGATCGCAGTGGGGATTGGGGTGGATTTTTCGTCCCCACAAGGAGCGTGAAGGGAGGCGGACTGGAGATCCGCTGACCGGAACAGCGACGCAGTTGCGGCGGAGCGCGAATTGTGGTAACATCGGCAGATGATCGGACGCAGGTTATCGGACGATCAGCCGATGAATAAAGGCTGAATAGAATCTGAATAAAAGCCG
>JAITDK010000179.1 GCA_031282605.1 Oscillospiraceae bacterium | reverse complement strand
GTTATACAATGGCGGAATACGACGGAACGTTAGATATATTATGCGACGGCATTACTTGCGAGGCGGTGGCGGCGGACGGCGGGGAGTGCATACATGACCAGGTAGAGCCAATGCTGAGTTCGCTGGGCGAGCGCGCCGCGGGACTGGGTGAGGTGTTGGCGAGCCTGGCAGAGGTGGCGCGGCAAACAGCTGGCTTAATCGGTTCGGTCGGCGACTCCAGCAAACTGACGCGAGCGCTGACGCGCGCGGGCGACGGGGCCTTTACGATGGAGCGCTGTACAAGTGGCCTAGCCTGCTGTCTTGCCCGTCTGACATGCGCCTGCGGCGCGGAGGATTGACGGACGCAGCCCCGTCGGCGTAAAAGCCGACGGGGCTGCGCCGCGAATGGTTGGATGCCGCCAGGCCGGCGGCACAAGGCGGCTCGTTCAAAACCGCAAGGCAACTTCCTCAGTAAACCGCCGGGGCGTCCATTTGCGAATATTCGTCGCGGAGGTGCTGGCGCGTTCTGACGCTTATAGCCGACTTCGGGCACTTTTCCACGCACTGCGCGCAGCCGGTGCACGCGTTGGTCACGATGTGTTTCTGTCTGCGTTCGCCTACGATCGAGTCGAATTGACACGCGCGCTTACATAAACTGCAGCCGATGCACTTCGAGGGATCAATCACGGCCTCTAGGCGGTTCGCGAAGTCCGCCCATATCGCGTCTACCGGGCACGCCTCGGCGCACATCATGCACGCCTTGCACTTCTCCATATGAATGACAGGCAGGTTGTTTACCATCTCAATCGCGCCGAACCTACACGCCTCGACACATTTCCCGCAGCTGAAACACCCCGCCTTGCAGTTATCCGTTATTACGCGCCCACGCTCGTTCGCGTGGCACAGCAGGCGAACCGGCTGGCGCAGCGGCTGCAGATCGAGCACATTTTTAGGACAGATGCTAACGCATTTGCCGCAACCCGTGCATTTGTCGCGATCCACATCCACCAGTTGGTAACGTTCGTCGATGCGGATCGCGCCGAACGCGCATACCGTCGCGCACGTGCCCAGCCCCAAGCACGCGAAATGACACGACTTTACGCCGTCGGATACCGCCGCCGCCGCGACGCAATCGTGTACGCCGTGGTAATTGTACTTCGGCCGGCAGTAGTTCGTCCCCCCTCGGCACACGACCGTCGCGACCTTGCGCTGCATCTCGTCGACGGTTTCGACGCTCACGCCCATTATCTCAGCTATATTTTGCGCGACGGACGTTCCTCCCACCGGGCAGCCGGATATGCTGGCCGCGCCGTCGACGACGGCCGCGGCGAACGCGTCGCAGCCAGAGAATCCGCATCCGCCGCAGTTCGCGCCGGGCAGCGCCTCGCGCACCGCCAGCACCCGCTCGCTCACCGGCGCGGCGAACACGCGGTTGAAATATCCCAGCAGCAACCCGAATACCAGCCCAAGCGCGCCGATCGACGCGCCGGCGATCAATATCTCCATACGCTCACCCTATCCCATTATCCCAATTATCTCTATTTGACGATCAACCCATTCCGGCGAACCCTAAGAACGCCACGCTCATCAATCCCGCCGTGATAAGCGCGCCGGGGAAACCATCCATCCACGACGGCATATCGGCCAGCGCTAACCTCTCTCGCACCCCGGCGAACAGCACGATCGACAGCATGAACCCCGCGCCGCCCGCGAACCCGTTCACCACCGACTGCACTAGATTGTAATTGTTGGTAACGTTAAGTATCGTAACGCCCAGCACGGCGCAGTTGGTCGTGATCAGCGGCAGGTATACGCCCAGCGCGCGGTACAACAGCGGGCTTATCTTGCGCAGCGCCATCTCTACGATCTGCACCAGCGCGGCTATTACCACGATGAACGCCAGTATCTGCAGGTATTCCATGTTCAGCGGCACTAACAGCAGGGAGTTGAACAGGTAGGTGATCATCGAGGCCAGCGTCATGACGAACGTCACGGCCACGCCCATGCTGACCGCCGTTTCCAATTGCTTGGATACGCCCAGGAACGGGCAGCAGCCCAGGAAGCGATTCATTATAAAGTTGTGCACCAGCACGCCGTTGACGATGATTATCAGTATCTCTTTCACGCGCAGAACCCCCCTTGTTTATAAGGTGTGGTGCCCGGCGTCGACCTTCGGTGCGGTCAGCTTGCGCAGGTACCGCTTCTCGACCAGGTTGAACAGCGCGAGCACGATCCCCAGCGTCAGGAACCCTCCAGGCGGTTGAGTAAGTATCGACATCGGCTGAAACCCCGCCGGCATTACATGAACGCCGAACCATGTCCCGGAGCCGAGTATCTCGCGCACGCTGGAGAGTATAGTCAGCGCGCACGTAAACCCTACGCCCATGCCCAGGCCGTCCAGCGCCGAGTCGCGCGGCGTGTTCTTGAACGCGAACGCTTCCGCGCGCGCGAATACGATACAGTTAACGACGATCAGCGGGATGAATATGCCCAGCGCGGCGTCCAGAGCGGGCGCAAACGCCTTGATCAGCAGCTGCACGATGGTCGTGAAGGCCGCTATCACCACGACAAACGAGGGGATGCGTATGTTGTCAGGTATCTGCTTGCGCAGCAGCGATATGAACAGGTTGGACATCGCCAGCACGAACGTCGTCGCCGCGCCCATGCCCAGTCCGTTGCTGGCGGCGGTCGTCACGGCCAGTGTCGGGCACATGCCCAGCACGAGCCGGAACGTGGGATTCTCATCCAGTATACCGTTGCGGATGATTAACGCCGCAGGTTTTCTCGGTTTGTCAGCCATGCCAGCGCCCCCTTACTCCGCGACCGCGGCGTCCGTGCGGATCGCGTCGAACGCTGCAATCGCGTTCTTTACCGCGTCCTTCACCGCGCCGGACGAGATGGTCGCGCCTGCGATAGTATTTACGTCGTCGCTCAACCGATCGGCGGTTAGGCCGACGAACTGAGAGAGGAACGGCTCGTCTTTTACCCGCGAACCGAGTCCGCTGGTCTCGGATATGTCGCCGATGGCCACGCCCGTGATGATCCCGGGCGCGGACGGATCGTCAGGCAGCCGGATTCCCGCCGATACAGGTATCTTATCTTTGTATCCCATGGGTTCAAACAGGAACGTGTAGCCGATCAACTCGCCGCCGCGCCTCGCTTCAAACGCCTCAATCAGCGATGGGAACATGGTCAGGCCGATAGATTCGGGCCAGACGAGCGGCTCGAATGAATCCGCCTCGGGCAGAACGGTTCGCCGGGCGGTTATGGCGTTCTCAAGCGCGTGCTCGGCGATCGGGCCGCGCGTGATCATGTTGGTTCCGGCCAGCAGCAGCGCGGCGACCAGCGCTATGACCAGCAGCCTCGCGCCCGCGTTAACTACGTCACGCAACGGACTTCACCTCCCCGGTTTTTTTAACGGCCTTGGGGGCGGGTCGTTCACCGAACATCTTGGGCTTGAATACCCGGTTTACGAGCGGCGTCAGCAGGTTCATCAGCAGTATGGCGAATGAACAGCCCTCCGGATAGGCCGGGTTGAACTCGCGTATCACGAACAATATCAATCCGCAGCCCACGCCCATCACGACCTTGCCCAACGGGTGTATGGGCGAGGTGACATAGTCCGTCGCCATGAATATCGCGCCCAGGAACAGGCCTCCCGATAGTATCTGGTAGAGTGCCTGTTGACTGCTGAACACCACTCCGGAAATGCTGCCGTCGAATATCGTGCCATGCTTGATTGTGAACAGTATGAGCGCCGTGCCTATGAAGGTGACCGGTATGTGCCACGTGATCACGCGCCGCGCGAGCAGGTATGCCAGGCCGATCAGCAGCGCAAGCTTGCTCGTCTCGCCCAACATACCAGGTATGTTCCCCAGGAACAGCTGCCCGATCGTGTAAGGGGTAGGTTCAGACACATAGCGCATGGCGAGCGGCGTGGCGATGCTGACCGTGTCAACGCCCGTCATCACGCCGGGCTGCGCGGCCATTACGGCGGTCATCTGCGTCGCCCAGGATATCATCAATATCGCGCGCGCACCTAACGCCGGATTAAAGAAGTTTTGGCCGACGCCGCCGAATATCTGCTTAATCAATACTATGGCTATCACGCCGCCGATCACGCACAACCACCACGGCGCGGTCGGGGGTAGGTTGCACGCAAGAAGCAGTCCTGTTACCAGCGCGCTGAGGTCGTTGACGCGCACTGGTTTCTTTGCCAGTTTCTGATAGGCGAACTCGCTGGTTACGGCGGAGATCGCGCAGGCGATTATCACGCGCAGCGACTGCCAGCCATAAAAATATACGCCGCAAGCCAGCGCGGGCAGCAACGCTATGCATACGTCGCGCATCAGGCCGCGAGTGGTTACATTGTCGCGGATGTGCGGCGAGGGCGACGCGTTCCAGTTTCCATGGATCCCCTTGAGCGTTACCGATTGCATTGGCAATTCCCCCCTATTTGACCAGCAGCGGTACCATGCGCTTGCCGACGCGGCACATCTGGGTCAGCTGACGCTTCGCGGGGCAGACGTAGGTGCACGCGCCGCACTCGATACAGTTCATCACGCCGGCGGCTTTCGCGGATTCATAGCGGCGCCTGCGCACATACATGTCGATCATCGTGGTCTGCAGCTTCATCGGGCAGACGCGTGTACATCGGCCGCAGTGGATGCACGGGGATTCGTCGGGGATGTCCTCCCCCGGATCCAGTGCGATCAGGCCGGAGCTGCCCTTAGTGACGGGCACCTGCAGTCGGCTGAGCGCGACGCCCATCATAGGTCCGCCGAGCACCAGCTTGACCGCGTCGGGCTGCAGTCCGCCGCACGCGTCCACAAGATCGGACAGGAGGGTGCCGAGACGGACGACGAGGTTTTTGGGTTCACAGACTCGGCCGGTTACCGTGAACGCGCGCTCGATGAACGGTTTGCCCGTGCGGAGGGTTGCGGATACCTGGATGGTGGTTGAGACGTTGAGCACGACCACGCCGACGGATACGGGCAGCGCGCCGATGGGTACCTTCCTGCCTGTAGCGGCATAGATCAATTGCTTCTCGCCGCCTTGAGGGTATCTTACGGCCAGTTCAGCGACGTGCGCGTCCTTGACTCCGCGCTGTTGGATCGCGTCGCGGATGACTTTGATAGCGTCGGGTTTGTTTACCTCGACGCCGAATATGATGTTTTTCGCGCCCAGGATGATCCGCGCGAGTTTCGCGCCGTCGAGGAGTTCGTTGGTGTTCTCGAGCATAGAGCGATGATCGCACGTGAGGTAAGGTTCGCACTCGACGCCGTTGATCAGCAGGGTATCGGCGGTTTGTCCCTGCGGGACGTTCAGTTTGACCGCGGTGGGGAACGCCGCGCCGCCCATTCCGACGAGTCCGCCGGCGCGGATGCGTTCGCGCAGTTCGGCGGGGGTGCGGGATTCAGCGTTAGGGTCGGGGGTGATGGAGTCGTCCCAGCGATTCTCGTGGTCGTTGTCGAGTATGACGGATGGGACGGCGACTCCAGTGGGGAGCATACAGGGAGCGACGTCGGTTACGACGCCAGAGACAGTGGCATGGACAGGCGCTGACACGGCGGCCTTGCTGGCGGCGATGATCTGTCCGAGCGCGACGGTATCGCCCTTTTTAATGAGCGGCTCGCCGGGCGCGCCGATGTGCTGGGTGAGGGGTAGAATCAGCCGGTCGGACGGGGCTAACGGCGTCAGAGGTGCGGACGACGTGAGCGCCTTGGTGCGTTCGCAGTCGCGGGGGTGAAAGCCGCCCGGAAACCGATACTGCGTGTGGGCCGACGCGCTAAACAAAGGCATCACTCCTAGAGAGATATTGGTAGCAGGCTGCGAGCCTGTCAGGGTTTAACAATAGAGCCTCCCTCTGCCCTGCGGCAACATCTCCCCCAAGAGGTCGATGAGGAGGAATCGGTTACGCTACGAGACAGACTATCCAAGCGCAACCGGTTGGCCGAAACCGACGGATTGTGCATCACGATGGTCCAGGCGAAGCCTGGTCGGGATTCGAAAGGGCGGATAGCCCTTCGCAGGGTATCGGGACAGAGTCCCGCAAACCCCGTGCACCCCCCATCGGGGGGAAGGGGGGCGTTCCTCGTTCCATCGTTCCATCGTTCCAACCCTGCGCCCGCCAGTAAAAATGCTATAAAGAAGCCGTCAACTTACGTCATAGTGGCGGGCGCCAGTAATTTAAAGCGCCTCCGGTTCGAAAACCGGACAGCGTCCCGCCGCAGCGGACAGCCGAGGGTTACGCAAAGGCGCGTAAAGGTGCGTAAAGGTTACTCAGCGCTGAGCCGTACAATGATGAGCCACACATATAATACACCCTTACGCCATAGCGTGTATAGGCGTGGTGTTAACCCGCCCGCGCTATTCAGGTGCAAAGAGCGCAAACATCATCCCGTTTTCGCGGACTGGTTAACCATGGCGCGGCCTTGCCGCTTCAGCGCCGCCGCATCGTCGATCATGGTCTTGGCATAGCGGCGGCTCGTCTCGCTCTCCGGATCGGCGCCGCCCAGCATTCTCGCCAGTTCCGCTACGCGCTCCGCCTCGTCAAGCCGCTCCAGCGTCGAACGCGTGCGTTCCTCGCCGCCGACGGTATCGGTGGCTTTCGCGACCCGGTACGCGCCGTCAGCCATTGCCGCTATCTGAGGCAGGTGAGTCACGCATATCACCTGGCAATGCCGCGCGATAGCCGCCATCTTCTCGGCCACCGCCTGTGCCATCCGGCCGCTGATCCCCGTGTCGATCTCGTCGAATATGACCACAGGCACACCGGAATGATCCGCCGCTATAGACTTAATAGCCAGCATGATCCGCGACAGTTCGCCGCCCGAGGCCACGCCTGACAGCGGCTTCAACGGTTCGCCCGCGTTGGCCGATATGCGGAACTGCGCGCGATCAACGCCATCCTCACGGTATCCGGCGTCCGCGTCGGGTTCGAATCCCACTTCGAACCGCGCCCGCTCCATGCCCAGCTGCGCCAATTCAGCAGTCATCCGTTCCGAGAACGATTGGCTAAGCGCGCGCCGCGCTGCCGAGATCTTGCCCGCCAGTTCCAGATAATCCCATTCGCGCTTACCTAGTTCATCTCTAAAACGCTCGGCGCGAGCGTCCGTGTCCAGCGTTTCCTCCAGTTCGGATGAAACGCGGGCGCGGTACTCGATCATCTCGCGCGTAGACGCGCCGTACTTGCGCATCAGGCGGTGCAGCAGATCGAGGCGGGATTCGACGCGGTCGATACGCTTGGGATCGATCGTGTCGTCGTCGGCCAGGCGGGAGAGTTCCCCCGCCGCGTCATCCAGTTCGTAGCCCAGCGATTCCAGCCGTTCGGCCAGCGCGGCCGCGCGAGGATCATACGACGCTATCCCGCCGAGCAGCGCAACCGCCTGCTTCAGCGGCGCGATCGATCCGCTTGAGCGTTCTCCGCCGGATAGCAGCGTATCCGCCTTCATCATCGCGCCGTGAATCTTCTCGGCGTGTCGAGCACGCGTGCGCTCCTCTTCCAGCGTCTTCTCTTCGTCGGGCGATAGTTTCGCGTCGGTCAGTTCGTCAAGCTGGAATCGCAGCATGTCGAGCCGCCGCGCGCGTTCCTGCGCGTCGGTAAGCAGGCGGTCGAGGTCACGCTTCGCGTCGCGCCACGCTCTGCACAGATGGCGCAGCCGCTCGAGATCGGCCTTGTGCGACGCGTCCCCGAACGCGTCCAAGAACGCCAGATGGCTCTTCGGATCAAGCAGCACTTGATGCGCGTGCTGGCCGTGCAGATCCACCAGCATAGCCGTGATACGCCTGAATGCGGTCAGCGGCAGCGGTTCACCCGCAGCGCGGCATACCGTGCGCCCGTTTGCGAACATCTCGCGCGAGAGCGTCAGCAGATTGTCGTCTATCTCCAAGTCGCGTTCAGACAGCGCGTCACGCACGGCGTTCAAGCCGCTCACATCGAACACGGCTTGAACGCCGCCGCGAGCCGCGCCTGTTTGCAGCATATCGCGCCCGGTAGTTTCGCCTAATAGAAACGCCAGCGCGCCGACCACGATGGATTTGCCCGCGCCCGTTTCGCCCGTAATTACTTGAAAACCGCCGCGCCACTCGATCGTCAGCTCGTCTATCAGCGCGATCCGACGTATCGTGATTTCACGCAGCATTTCTTATTCACCCGCTTCACCCGCCATCACCCGTTCTTAAGCGCTCTTAACTATTATCCGCCTATCCGCCCCAGCCCGCTTCGTCTGCGTTGGCAAGCTTCGGACGACTGGATTCCTCGACCCTCTCCTCCTCGCGCATAAGCCGCAGCCGATCCAGTATAGCGGGCACGTCCGCGCTGTCCTTGGCGATAATGATGAACGTGTTGTCGCCGCCTAGAGTGCCGGCCACCTCGGGCATGCCCAGCGTATCCACGGCCTCGCAAGCCGTCTGAGCCGCGCCGGGCATCGTCTTAACCACGACCAGATTCTGCGCCTGGGTATACGATAACACGCTGTGCGCGAATATGCGCCGCATCCGCTTGGATACTCCGGCGGACGGCATGCTCGCCGCGGATGGGTCGGGCGGCGATGAATAGCGCGATCCCCCGGTCTCCAACGGCGTCTTGACCAGCCTCATGTCCTTGATGTCGCGCGACACCGTCGCTTGCGTCGCGCGGAATCCACGCTCGATCAGCCGCGATGTCATCAGCTCTTGCGTGTCGATGATCTCGCCCGTGATTATCTCCATGATCGCGTTCTGACGCATTCTCTTTCTCGCCATAGCACATCCTCCGCGGTTACTGTCTTCTATCGTTAGTTGTGTGCGGCGTCTATACGTTCCATTGCGACAGAGTCGTACGAAGCCGTTCAAAGAACGGAAACGGCTTCATTCGGATGAACCGCAGACATACATCCGCCCGCCGAACCGTGACGCAAGCGCGGCGACCCAGGGTTAGCGGTTCGCGGCCGTCCACGGTCAACAGCATACCGCCGCCTTCGTGCGGACACTCGGCGTCCAGCGTGATCTCGGCCGTATCAGGCACGATGATCTGGCGTGACTGCAGCGAGTGGGGGCAGATCGGCGAGAGCAGCATGCACGGCAGCGCGGGACTGACTATCGGCCCGCCCGTGGATAATGAATAGCCCGTCGAGCCGGTCGGGCTGGCGACGATCAGCCCGTCGCCATGATAGCCGCCCACATGCGTGCCGTTCATGCTGACCGACACGCGGATCATACGGCCATAGCTACCGCGCGTGATAACCACGTCGTTCAACGCGAGCGTCGGATCTTCATGCGCCGCGCCTTGGCGGGCGGCGCCGTCCGCGGGCTGCGCCTGATCTTCCCGCGGCGCGTACAGCGACGCCGCCAGCATCATGCGTTCCTCTATTTGATAATCGCCCGAACACAGCGCGTCCAGCGCGGATTCCAACGTCGCGGGCGTCGTCTCGGACAGGAAGCCCTTTCGCCCGGCGTGCAACCCCAATATCGGCAGTCCGGAGCGCGCGGCGTGCGCGGCTGCGTGCAATATCGTACCGTCGCCGCCTATGACCATCAGCGCGTCGGCTTGGGCGAGTACGTCGTTCAGCGTCGCGGCGTCGATCCAGGGCACGGCGGGCAGCGCGTCCGGCGACGCGACTGCGCGTATACCGCGATCAGCGCACAAACGCACGATTCGCCTCAGCAGCGCCTCCAGATCCAGCGCCCGATGCGGGTTGACCAACAGCCCCAGCGTTGTTATCATGAGAATTTTATATCCATTAGAAACTCCAGATTCCCGGTCTGTCCCCGTATAGGCGATTCGATTATCCCGCCTGAAACCCAGCCGTGACCGGCGGCGAACTCGCTTATCTCTCTTAACACTTCGGCGTGAACAGCCGCGTCTCGCACTATGCCGCCCTTGCCTACCTTGCCGCGTCCCGCCTCGAACTGCGGCTTGATCAAGGTCACGACGCGTCCCGATTCGCCCGTCACGTCTCGAAGTGCGGGCAGTATCAAGCGGATTGATATGAACGACACGTCCATCACGGCCAATACCGGGCGCGGGTCGAACATATCCGGCTTCATCAGCCGCGCGTTCACACGCTCCATCACGGCGACGCGCGGATCGTGGCGGATCTTATCCGCCAGCTGTCCATACCCCACGTCGACAGCGTATACCTTCGACGCGCCTCGCTGCAGCAGCGCGTCCGTGAAGCCGCCCGTCGAAGCGCCAACATCAATGCAGACCAGTCCGACGGGATCCACATGGAACGCATCCAGCGCGGCGGCCAGCTTGATACCGCCACGGCTTACATACGGAGGCGGCGCGGCCACCGTCAGCCGCGCGGGATCGCCGACGCGCTCGGACGGCTTGTTGATCCTGCGTCCGTCAAGGAACACGCCGCCGGAGAGGATCAAGGCCTGCGCCTTCTCGCGGCTGTCAGCCAGACCCGCCGACGTCAGCGCGACGTCAGCGCGTTCAGCCGACGTTTTCACATCACGCCTTTCATATAGCGCCCTTCGACTCCGCAGGTACGATGAAGTTCGACGAATACGCGAGCGCCTCAAGCGTCGTACGCGCGATATCTGCGTCCGTCAAACCCCGGCGCAGCGTATCCAGCGAGTAGCCTTCCGGGAAGCGATCGTCCACCCCCAGCCGCAGCATCGGCGCGGGCTTGCCGTTATCCTGGCACCATTCGGCGACCGCGCCGCCCAATCCGCCCGCGCGCTGGCCTTCCTCAATCGTGACGAGCTTCACGCCGGGGGCGGTCAGCGTGCGCAGCGCGCCGTCGTCAAGCGGCTTGACGGACGACACGCGCACAACGAACGCGGCGACGCGCGATTCAGCCAGCAGAGCGGTGGCCTTGCGCGCCGGACACACCGACGCGCCGAACGTCAGGAGCGCGACACGCGCCTCGGGATTCTCAATCCGCGCCTCCGGCTTCTCAATGCGCCAGCGTGCGCCGGGCGGCAGAGCCGTGAACAAACCGCTCGCGTGCAGCGGCAGCGACTTTGGATATCGTATCATCAGCGGGCCGCGCGCCGCGCGGACGCCTTCGCGCAGCATGTCGCGCAGTTCGTCCAGCCCGGATGGCGTCCAGATGGTCAGGTTGGGCACGGCGCGCAGTATGTTCAGGTCGAACACGCCCTGATGGGTCGAGCCGTCGCCCGCGACAAATCCCGTATGGTCGATGAGCAGCGTCACGGGCAGATTCTGCAGGCACACGTCGTGGATAATCGAATCGACCGCGCGCTGAATAAACGTCGAGTATACCGCGACGACGGGCTTCAAGCGATCGGCGGCCATGCCTGCCGCGAGCGTTACGGCGTGCGCCTCCGCTATTGCGACATCAAAGAACCGGTCCGGATGCTTGCACTGGAATCGATCCAACCCCGTGCCCGCAGGCATAGCGGCGGTGATCGCGACGATGGTGGGATCCGAGTCTGCGATCTCGGAGAGCGTGTCGCCGATGACCCGCGCGCAGCTGCCTTCCTCCGGCGACGCCGCGCCCGGCGCGAGCGCTCTTACGTCCGGCGTCAGCCTGGTTTGCGAAGACGGCTGCTTTGCGGCCTGGGACGATTGACGCGATACGCCGTGGTATTGCTCGGGCGAAGACTCCGCCTCGGGCGAACCCTTGCCCTTGCGCGTGACCGCGTGCAGCACGGTGGGCTGATTCATCCTCAACGCCTTGCCGACAATGTCGGTCAGCGACTCCAGGTCGTGCCCGTCGACGGGACCTAAATACCTGAACCCCAGCGACTCGAAGAACTCGCCGCCCACCATTATCCGGCGTACGACAGTCTTCATCCACTCAAGAGCCGCCGCCGTCGGAGGGCCTATCAACGGTATCGAGTCCAGCTGATGCTTCAACGCGCGCTTCGCGCCGACCCAGCGACCGCTGGCTCGAAGACGGGTCAGATGCTCGTTCAGAGCGCCCGTGTTGCGCGATATCGACATCTCGTTGTCGTTCAGCACGACCAGTAATTGACTGCGCAGTTTGCCCGCGTCGTTAAGCGCCTCGTAAGTAAGTCCGCCGGTTAGCGCGCCGTCGCCTACCACGGCGACGACCCTATGTTTGCCGCCAGCCAGATCGCGCGCTCGCGCGAACCCCAGCGCCGCCGATACGGCGGTAGAGGAGTGTCCCACGCCAAAGGGATCGTACGCGCTTTCGTCACGCCGAGGGAAGCCGCTGACGCCGCCGTCCTGGCGCAGCAGTTCAAACCCATTCCGCCGTCCTGTCAACAGCTTATGCGTGTAGGCCTGGTGACCGACGTCGAATATCAGCTTGTCGGCGGGCAGGTTCATTGCGGTATGCAGCGCGACAGTCAGTTCGACCGCGCCTAGGTTGCTGGCCAGGTGGCCGCCCTGGCGCTTCACGGTCGTAATGATAACCGAACGCAATTCGTCGGACAGCGCGAGACGTTCTCGCAATGTAAGCGCGCGCAGCTCGGCGGGCGAGTTTATTGTGTCGAGTATCATTATTATACTGCTTCCAGGTTGGCCGATTCGGCCAACCGCGCCATGCAATATTGGGCTAACGTGCAATTGTCGCATTCAGGCTTGCGCGCATGACACACCCTGCGACCGTGAAATATCAGCCAATGATGCGCGTCCGACCAATCGTGCTTGGGTATCGCGAGCATCAGCTGCCGTTCGGTCTGTTCGGGGGTCTTGGCGCGCGCCAAACCCAGGCGGTTGGATACGCGCAGCACATGGGTATCCACGGCGATGGCGTCCGCGCCAAAGGCGTTGGACATCACCACGTTGGCCGTCTTGCGACCCACGCCGGGCAGCGCGGTAAGCGCGTCCATATCGCGCGGTACCTCGCCGCCGTACCGTTCGGTTATGACGCGGCACGCTTCGACGATATTGCGCGCCTTTGTATGATAAAACCCGCAGGCGTGGATATACGGTTCGATCGTCTCGGGGGTCTGAGCGGCGATGGAGGCGGGATCGGGGAACGCGGCGAATAGGGCGGGCGTCACGCGGTTGACCTGCCTGTCGGTGCACTGCGCCGCGAGCATAGTCGCCACAAGCAACTCGAACGGGCTGCCGAAATCCAGCTCCGAACGCGGGTGCGGATACAGGCGAGCCAATTCAGTCAATATGTTCGGCGTCATATGGGATTCGGCGTCCGACTGCAGCGTTATCATCCTCTCGGGTACGGCGGGTAAACGCGCGTACCTGTTTTATACGGATATTATACAACCCTGCAGCCCGGGATGCAATAGCGGCGGGCACGCGCGAGAGGCCAGAAGGGATACAAGACAGCAGATTTGTATTGTTTTTTTGCCCTCTTTATGTTATAATATACTTAGTCTCTTGAGGGACGAAAGGGAGGAATAACTTATGCGCAAGCTTCTGTC
>JAITDK010000139.1 GCA_031282605.1 Oscillospiraceae bacterium | reverse complement strand
TGCCAACAGCGGTGCCGTCGGCGATCCCTACCGCGGTGCCGACGGCGCTCCCAACCGCGGTGCCGTCGGCGATCCCAACAGCGGTGCCGACGGCGGTACCGACAGCCGTGCCGACAGCGGTGCCGACGGCGGTACCAACAGCCGCGCCGACGATCGCTCTGACGCCGACGCCGGAGCCGACAGCCATAGCGGAACCGTCTCCGACTGCCGAAGAATCACCCACCGCCGAACCCGTGCCCACCGAATCCGCGGTGAAGGTGGAGACCACCGCCTACTCGCTGACCGTGGTGTGGGTCGTGCTGGCCGCGCTGGTTGCCGTTGGTTTGGTGTGGCTGATCAGCAGACAGGGTAAGAAATCGTAATACTGCGGCTCATTCCGATCACGACTCCGATACTCATCCGATTTTTGTCTGGTTTCTATCCTGCATGAGTCAAAGAAAGGCTGCGGTTCGCCGCGGTCTTTCTTTTCGTTGGATCAAACGGCGCGTTCGGTTCGTCAGATTATTAGGAGATGATTCATCCGAATGATCGCCGATTGTCGCGCGTAGTAATGTGTGAGACAAGTGCCGCACAAAACAAAGGACCGCACGGAGGCTTGATATGAAAACGCTGATATTCTCGACCAGCACCGGTCAAGGCCATAACTGCGCGTCCGAAGCGGTTAAGGGCGCCCTCGAATCCCTCGGCGTCGACGCGCGGATAGAGGACGTGCTCAACGCGGGCAAGCAGAAATCCCAGACCGTCTCACATACATACGACCTGCTTGTGCGCAAGGCGCCGAATCTCTTCGGCGCGCTGTATAGCCTGGCGGAGCGTATCAGCTCCAGCAAGCGGCATTCGCCGATTTATTACGCCAACGCGCTGTACGCGCGATCGGTGTACAATCGGATCAACGCGCACCATCCCGACGCGATTGTTTGTCCGCACATGTTCAGCGCGCACGCCATCACCTTCATCCGATCCAAACACGGACTGGATATTCCGTGCGTCGGCGTCATAACGGATTACTGCTGCAGCCCGTTCTGGGAGGAATGCGGACTCGACGCTTATATTGTCGCCAACGAAGCGGTCGCCGATGAATGCGCGTCCAAGGGTATGGATCGCGCGAGGCTGTTCCCGCTAGGTATACCGGTAAGCGAACGGTTCCGCTCGAAACAATCGAAGGCGGCCGCCCGTGAGGCGTTGGGTATCCAAAGGGAGCGGGTGCTTGTAGTGATGGGCGGGAGCATGGGGTTCGGCAGCATCCCTGAGACGGCGGCTCTGCTATCCAGACTCGTGCCCGACGCGCAGGTCGTCGCGGTCTGCGGCAGCAACGCGGACGCGCTGGATCAGACCCGCGCGATTAACGGCATTATCGCGATGCCCTTTACCGACCGTGTCGAAACGTTGATGGACGCGGCCGACGTGCTGCTAACCAAACCGGGCGGATTGACGACTACGGAGGCGATGGTCAAGCGTGTGCCGCTGGTAATCACATCGCCCATACCCGGCGGGGAACAGCGCAACGCGGAGTTCATCGCGCGCATGGGCATGGGCTTGCTGGCGAACACCGCGAGGGAAGCGGCGGACGCCGCGCAGACGCTGCTGTCGGATATATCGGCCAGGGAACACATGCTGGATGCGCAGTCGCGCAACGTCAGTCAGACAGCCGCCATGGACGCGGCACTGCTGATCCGGGGCATGATTGAGCGGAAGGAGGCGAATGCCGCGTGCGGACGTGCGTCATGATGACCCTCGCCGGACTGGCGTCGGGGTCGATTATGTATTCATACTTTCTACCCAAATGGCTGTACCATGTGGATGTGCGCGCGGCGGGCGAGGATCGCAACCCCGGCGGCACGAACGCGATCGCGGCGGTCGGCAAGGGCATAGGGCTGTTGTGTATATTCCTGGATGTGTTCAAGGCGTTCGCGCCGGTTTTCGCGTCGGTGACATGGCTGGGCGTAGAAGGAGTGTTCGTCGCGCCCGTGATGGCCGCGCCAGTGCTGGGGCACGCGTTCTCGCCGCTGCTGGGGTTCAAGGGCGGCAAGGCGGTGTCGGTCTCGTTCGGGTCGCTGCTAGGCGCGGTGATGATAAGCGGCGCGCTGGGCATTTTGGTCATATCAATGCTGATAGTGAAGTTCGTTATCGTCGTCGATCCCGATTCGGCGAAGGTGGTCGCGGCGTTCATAGCGTCGGCGATGATGGTTTGGGCGTTCGACCCCGAACCGGGCACGCGGATTGCGACGACTGTCATCAGCGTGGTCGTCTGCGTCAAACACTTCATGAACCCGAATCATGAGGACATAGGGATATCGATCGGGCCGCTGCGCCTGAGGTATGAGGGTCACCATATTAAACTAGGGAAAAAATCAAGCTGAGCGTCGGAGGTATCATGATTCGACTAAAACGGACAAGCGCCGCCGCAGCGGCCATACTTGCGTTATTTATTGGAACGGGAGCAGCTGGAGCGGCCGCGCCCTCGGCATCCATAATGCCGGTGACGGACATGACGACAGGCGAACCATGCGCGATATCCGACATATTCCCCGACCCGGACGCCGCGATATCAGCCATGGAATCCATCGCCGTTATCGATATGGAAGAAAACGGCAACGCTTACATGGAAAACCGCGACGTGACGCCGCTGCCGCTCGATCGATGGGAGGCTGACGCGTACGGTATAACGGTGCGTTACCCCGCCTATCGCCTCTCGACATTCTCCGGCAGGCCGGGCGCGTATCAATTCTTCTGGTATGAATTAGACGGGTTGTACGATCCGGCGTTTGTCGACGGCGTGAAAACCAGGGCGCGGGAATCGCTGCTGGTTGATGAAAGCGAGCCGAACGGCATGGAGGCATCCGCGCTGGTTTCCCTGCCAGGCATCCCTGTCGCGCTGGGCGACGATCTCTTCCGGATCGCCATGCTGTACGGCGGCGGCAAGGAATCGGACTTCACGACGGACAAGCAGGTTTACAGGCTAGAGGACGCGCGGTTCAGGGGCGTGACTGTGCTGACCAGCCGGGACGATCCTGCCGGCACGGGATTGATTACGGAGATACGTTCGTCGCGCTTGGATTACAATGGGTTGTATACGGGCGTGTCGGATCAACAGGCGGTTATCGATATAATGGGTGAACCGTCCGCGCGCGAGGTTATCGACGAGGACGCTTCGTATTATGCCCTGCTGCCGGAGGGGGAGATACTCTGGTACGACGTCGGCGGTGCGCGCCTGGGGATGCTCGTCGGTGCGGAAGGGTTGTTGTCGGTGGTTGTGCTGCAAGAAGGCGCGCGTCAAGCGGTGTAGTCGAAACTTGTAATCCAAGAGCTGCTGTGTTACTATACCCGGCAAAGGGAGGTGCGGTATGAGGTATTTCAAGAAGATAGTCGGGGAAAGGGTGTACCTGTCCCCGATCAACGCCGAAGCCGACGCGGAAACATATACGAAGTGGGTAAACAGCAAAGAGACGACCCGCTATTTGTCGTTATATACGCATGCTTATCCGCTAGAAAAGGAGCGCGATACGTTAAACAAGATTTCCGAGGGTCACACTTATGCGATTGTACGCATAAGCGACGACGCGTTGCTGGGTAATGTGGGTTTTAATCATATCGACAATCTCGCGCGTCATGCGGATGTGGGTATCTTCATCGGCGAACCTTCCGAATGGGGAAAGGGTTATGGAACCGAGGCCATGAAGCTGTTGGTTGATTTCGGCTTCAACACGCTGAACCTGCGCAACATCATGCTGACGCACGTGGCGGATAACGAACGTGCGCATAAATCCTATGTGAAAGCCGGGTTCAGGGAGTTCGGGCGAAGAACGGGATGCGTATACCGCGACGGTGAATATCTCGACATGGTATATATGGAAACCTTGAATCCCAGGGGATAAATTCCAACGCGCTGCGGGGAAACGGATCCCCCGCAGCGCTGGTTTAACGGAACGGTAACTAGACCCTGTTCGGCCCGCGTCTCACAGCCAAATCGGATTCGTCCAAGCCCGCCGTCCCTGTGCGTCCTTGACGATGCCGCGGACATACTTCAGCTTGTCGGGTATCGTGAAGTGGGTGTGGGTGCTCGTGACGGCCGCGTTCTCGTGATCCCACGTGAGCGCGGACGGTTTGCGGGAGAACGCGAAGCCCGCCATCACGCATGGCGAGCACTCGATATACGCGACCCCATCCTCCACATAAAAGTTGTATATCTCCGGCCCGCACGACGAGTAGAACGCCCCCGCCTCGAGGGCGTCGATCACGGCGTCGACGTTCTTTTCAGCGTTGACGACGACCCAGCCGTTTCCATGCTGGATCATCGGATGCCCGTCGTCGACCGCGAGTCCGCTCCACCGCTTGTCCTGCCCCAGAATCTCATCCCAATACGCGGCGTTGGTATCCTGATCATTGTCCATCGCGCAGCCGCTGTTCCAAATCTCCATGCCGAAGTGCCCTTGCAGGCGATCGAAGTCGCGCGCGGGCGTGCCGCTCCACTCCGGATGGCACAGGAACGTGACGTTCCCCGCTTGGTGAATCTCATCCAGGTGCGGCTGAAGGGCGAATTGATCCGCTACGGGGCCGTGGAACTCAAACCGCTGATCGTGGACGAACTGGTTGCCGCGTTCGGCGGATCGCCCCAGCGCGACGGTGTGGAACGTATGGCAGATCGGCCAAACGGAATCGGGCATCTCGAAGTTACGCTCCATGCCGGGGACGACCAGCAGCCCGGTCTCCGGCGCGAAGTTTTGCGTGTTATAGACATTGTGATCGGTCAGCGCGACGACGTCGAAACCCTTCGACGCGTAAAGCCGCAGTACATCCTCCGGCGCGCCGTGACCGTCCGAACGGGTGGTGTGGACGTGCAGGGCGGCCTTTAAGCGGTTCGCGCCTGGCGTGAACGCGGATTGCGTGATTCTCATACCTTATCCAAACTCTCCTTCAAGTCCTGCCAGAGCGTCTCTATGTCTTCCAGTCCTACGTGGATGCGCACCAGCGCGCTGTCGCCGCCCGGAACCGTGACCATCGACTCAAACCCGCCCCAGCTCGGCCCGACGTTGAACCACTGCAGCCGCCGGACGAAATCCCGCGCGCGGGCGTTGTCACAGTTCAGCTCGAAGCTGAGCGGGCTGGTCGTGCCGCTCATCTGCGACTGAGCCAGCGCGCGCTGCGGATAGGCGTCGAGTCCGGGATGGTTGACGACCTTGACGGCGGGGTGAGCCTCAAGCCGCCGCGCGATAGCGAGCGCCGCCGACTCGTGAGCGGCGAGCCTCACGCCCATTGAGCGCAGGCCGCGTATACACAGCCAAGCCTCCATAGGCTGGAGTATGCCGCCGTACATCTCGCGCACCCGCGCCACGTCCTTCATGATCTCGGCGGAACCGGAGCACACGCCCGCGATCAAGTCGCTGTGCCCGGCGATATACTTGGACGCTGTGTGCACGCTCATATCGACGCCCATCGTCAGCGGCTTCTGATAGAGCGGCGTCGCCCATGAATTATCGACGATCGTCTTGACGCCGCGCTCCTTCGCGAACGCCGCGATAGAGCGCAGATCCTGCAGTCTGAACGTCATGGACGTGGGGCTTTCAAGGTAAAACAACGTTGTGTTGGGTTTTACGTTACTCGTGAAATCCGACAACGCGCGGCCGTCGACATACGTGACCTCGCACGCGAACTTCCCGACGAGGAATTCGTCGATGAATACCCGCGTCGGTCCGTACGCGTTATCCACGCATACGATGTGA
>JAITDK010000293.1 GCA_031282605.1 Oscillospiraceae bacterium | reverse complement strand
GCGGCGAAGATGTTCTCGCCGCCATTCGAGCCTGCCTTCGCCGCGCACCTGCACTCTCTCCCTGCTGAGCTGTAACTACTATTCCTGTGAATTCGTGCCGGAAGCCCGCGCGCGACTTGTTTTTTATCCCGAACCAGGGCTATAATAGGAAGGGACGACGCGGGACAAGCGTCGCCAAGGAGGCGCGTATGTACACCGTCATGCTGGTAACGGATCAGGCGCGGGTGTTGGCTAATTTTGAGCGATTCGAGCGCTGGGAAGAATTGGGGTATACGCGACCCCTGTTATTCACAAGCGCGGGCGACGCGCTGACTGCGCTTACCACGCGCACCGTGCACGCGGTGAGTATAGACGTGCCGCCCGGAGAGAGCGCCGCGTTATACGATCGACTGCACGGGATGAGCATGTTTTTCTTGGAACCCGTCGCCGAACCTGACGCGCTGGCGGCCGTGCTGGAGCGCATGACCCGCATGATCGAGGCGCGCAAGGCGTCGGCCGCGGGCGCGCAAACCCCTCTTATGCGCGAGACGTTCTTCCAAACATTGCTGGACGGGCTTATGCATTCCCAAAGCGTCATGCGCAATCGGCTGAACCTGCTCGGACTGCCCGACGCCGCCGACTCGCCATGCCTGTTGGTCACGCTGCGCATGGTAAACGGCGAAGAATACCTGCGCGAAGTCTGGCGTTACGGCCGCGCTCGGCTGACAATGGCGCTGCGCAAGTTCCTTCAGAGCCAGGCGGATCAAAACGCTTCGGACGGTATCGCGTACACGCTGAGTGGGCTGCGCGCCGGAACCATGCGGCTGCTGGCGTGTCCGCTGACGCCTATGGGCAGCGAACCTTTGCGTGAACGCGCCATGGGTTACATAACCGATCAGCTTAACCGCGTCGAGGAATTCCTCGCACTGGAATTATGCGTCGACGCCGTCGAGGATCTGGACGGGTTGAAAGCCCTGCTGCACAGCAGCGTTCATGACTGACCAATCCAAGCTTGCGCTGATACTTCTGCCTATGCTCGCGCTGGGGATCATCCAGATGATATACGCGATTAAGCAGCGGAAGAAACTGCCCGTTAAATTCGCCGCGCTGTTCTTTGCCAGCGGCGTGGTTACGTTATTGTTTTCCGCCGCGCTGTGGATCATGGGTGTAAGAATGCTCAACGGATAGCAGACCGCACCCGCCGGCGCGGCGATTCGACGATTCATTTCAAACGATATCTTGGAGAGAATAATGGATGAGAAAGACGCACGCGACCTGAACGCGCTTGATTCGACTCCGACTATCCAGGCGGACGTGCGTAATTGGTTGACGCCGCGAGACGCCGCGGGATGGATATGCTTGGCCGCGGTCGCCGCAATCTGCGCGTGGCTGGGCTGGCAGTTCGCGCCGTCGCTGGCGCTGCCGTCGCTTACGCTGATGCTGCCCGCGCTGCTGCTGTGGGGAGCGAGCCGGGGCGGCGCGATTGCGGCGCTGTTTGGCGCGGCCGCGCTGACGGCGTCCGTCGGTTACTCTACACCAGCGTGGACGGTCGGATTAGTCCCGTTGGTATTATCGCCCGCAATCATATGCCGATATGTATGCGCACGAAAGCGACTGCCGTTCGTTTACGCGTGGGTCGGCTCTTTCGTATGCCTTATGGGCGGCGCGCTGCTGGCGTTCCGGCTTGTTTGGATCAGACTGGATAGCAGTCCGGTTCAATACGCGCTGAACGCGTTGGAGAATTGGCTGTCCACGTCGTCTCAAGCGGGCGCCGCGCTGCTTGACGCGTATCGGTTTGGACTGGCGCGGCTTAGCGGTGAGCCGTTCGCGCTTCAGTTTGGCAGCAGCGTCTGGATCGCCCCGTCTCAATCGCGCGAGCTGATCAATAGCCTAATCACGACGCTGGGCACGTTGGCGGAATCATATCTGCCCACCGCGTTCGTGACGGGATCAGTGATCGGCGCGACGCTGTGCGCTTCCATATCGCCGGATGGCAGCCCTACCGGAGCGCCGCCGTTGGCGCAGTGGAAATTGCCGATGAAGGGTCTCGTAGGGATATTCATGTCGGTCGCGCTGGCGCTGGTCGTGCTGAATATCCTGTCGGGCGGGGTGTTCGCGATGGCGGCGGGACTGGCCGTCGCGGCGGTGCAAACCGCGCTGGAGATACAGGGCGCGGCGGTCGTCGAGTTCAATCTGGAGAAGCGAGGTGTGCCTATGATCGCGCGCCGGACGCTTATAGTGATTTGCTTTGTCATACTCGGCATATTCCTAACTATACTGGGACTGATCGACTCGCTGCGCAGTATGCGCGGCATAAAGAAACCCGACGGCGAAGACGGCGGCAGCATGTTTTAAGGAGGATCTCTTATGAAGGTTATATTCCTGGAGGACGTGCCGGGCACGGGTAAGAAGGATCAAGTAGCGACGGTGTCGGATGGTTACGCGCGCAACTTTCTATTGCCGCGTAAACTGGCGCGGGAGGCTTCGCCGGACGCGCTGAACGCGATACAGCGCGCCAAGTCCGCCGAACA
>JAITDK010000252.1 GCA_031282605.1 Oscillospiraceae bacterium | reverse complement strand
TAGGCGCGGATGTAAGATCCGGGGATGAAGCTTCATCCGACAAACCATTCAACTCTTCAGCGGGAAAAGTCGCCACGCCATCGACAATAACCGCCGACTCATCCGGCGAATCTATCGTCTCCAGCGGCGCGTCCAGCCACCAATCGGGCAGCAACGCCCCCGGCATGAACCCGCCTTGCGCGCGGAACGCGAATACTGCCGCGGCGCAAAGCACCACAGCAGCTATCAAGCGCAGTGCGTCCCAGAGGGTCAATGGGTCGGACTGTCGGTCTCTCATTCGGGATTCTTTCTATAATATAATGATGCCTCGTTATTGACTTGCACACGTGGACTGTACATTATATATGCGCGCCTGTCCGGCTTTAGACCATGAACCGTATTGGCGCGCGTTAATGCATCAGCAGGGGGATCTCCTCGCTGGTAAGACGCGGCTGCAGCGCCTCGTTAATACCCAGCGCGATGGCCTCGGCGATGTTCTCGACACGCTCGTCCACCTCGCGCGGCGTCACCACCATGTCGCCGAGCTGTTCCGCCACGACGCGCTGCACCAGCACGTCCAGCGCCTTCGCGTGCTGATCGCAATCGTAGCCCAGATCGCCCGCGAGCAGCGACAGCGCGTCGCGCGCGATCGTCGCCGCGTATACGACCATCGGCACGCCCAGCGCGACGACCGGCACACCCAGCGTCTCTTTATTGAGAGCCATGCGGTGATTGCCTATGCCTGAGCCTGGATCGATGCCCGTGTCCGATATCTGCAAGGTCGTGCATATGCGCTGCGTCTCGCGTGCGGCTAGGGCGTCTATCGCTATCACGGCGCAAGGGCGCACATGTTCGACGATGCCGCGCACAACCTCAGCGGTCTCCATACCCGTGACGCCCAGCACCCCCGGCGCGACAGCGCTGACCGCGCGCAGCCGTCCCTTCAGGCTGGCTGGGGTTTGCTCGCGCATATGCCGTGTAACAATAATCCGGTCGACGACCTTTGGGCCTAATGAATCCGCGGTGATTCGCCTGTTGCCCAGTCCGACCACGAGCACATCCCCATCATCGGGTATCATCGACGTGATCGTCCGGCGCAGCCTGGACACCAATACGCCGCGGGTCTCGACTTCGTCCATCGACAGAGCGCCGCACGCGAGCGTCACATAGCGGCCCACAGACCGGCCCAGCGCGTCCACGCCTTGCTGATCCAGTATCTCCACCACGGTTTCCATCACGTCGCCGTACAGGTTTTGACTCATGCGGATGCCCGCAAGCGCGCCGTTCGCGTTTTGCAGCGCGCTGGATTCTAACGCCAGATCGGTTCTTATCCGACTCATCAGGGCACTCCTTGGTTGCTATATTAGCCCGTCGCTGTCCGCCTATACGAACTATGAGCATTTTACCCAAGGACTCGCGGTTTTATCCGCCGTTAAAATCGATCGTGATATCGATCGCTCAATCGGTTAAGAGATTTGACTGAAAGATTAAGAAAGGGACGAAACAAATGCGTCTAGCGTTCAAAGAAACGTTCAAGCAAACGTTCAAAGAAACGTTCAAACGTTCGAACAAGCGTTCAAGCAAACGTTCGAACGTTTGAACGTTTGAACAAATCAAAAGGACTGCCGAGCGAACGGCAGTCCATGCAATCCATTTTATTCGATTAGTAGCGGCTAAGCTGGCGCTGGCGGTCGAAGCACTCGCGGCACAACACTGGGCGATCGCCGCGCGGCTGGAACGGCACCTGAGTCGTCACGCCACAGCTGTCGCATACGACTTCGTACATCTGGCGCTCAGTGCGGTTTGTGCCGCTGTTGCGGCGGACGGCACGGCAGCTGGGGCAGCGGCCCGGCTCATTCTGAAAGCCCTTTTCGGCGTAAAACGCCTGCTCGGAGCCGGAGAACACGAATTCAGCGCCGCACTCGCGGCAGGTCAGCGTCTTGTCTTGATACATAGCAAATCCCTCCAAACTTCTTAGGCACCCATCCCGATGATACCAACCCAACGCTCCCGATCACCGGTATTGCACCTAACCGACCTAGGAGGATTAGCGGCTGAGTTCCGTAGTGGGTCCACAGCTAACATTATACCGCGACACAGAAGCTTTGTAAAGCACAAAACACCAACTTTGATTCGGAAATAGCTGGACACTATTGCGTAAACGAATAGTTCCGGCGAAACCAATCCGGGAGGATGGCACGGTTTGCCGAAACGCGCAGCGCTTCATAGCGCCGTACCTTTGGAGGGTGCGCGGCAGCCGCGCATTCCGGCAAACCAAGGCGGAAAACTTTCGGCGCTCGGGGACAAAGCCTCCGAGCGCCTGTAAGGCGGATATCAGTGCAGTGACAGTGACGGTCTCTACTTATGCCAAAAACCGATCGACTACCTGCTGCCTATACTCCTTTGACAGCGTCACGAAGAACGCCGAGTATCCCGTCACCCTGACCACCAGATCCGGGAACGATTCCGGCTTCTCATGCGCGGCCAGCAGCGTTTCTTTCGAGAGGCAATTCATGTTGATTAGCGTGCCGCCCATGTGGTTATGCGCGTGTATCAGCTGGATCAGCGCGTCAATGCCGCCTTCGCGCTGAAGCATTTCGCGATCAACGTCCAGGTGCAGCGGCGACGAGTTGCCGTAGCCTGGCTGCACCTTCGCGACCGCCGTCGCCTTCAGCGACGGCGAGAAGCTGTTCAGCCCTCGAGCAAAACCCGGATCCGGTTCAGCCGAATGGGATATCTCCTCGGAAGCGAACCGGCCGTTTGGCGTAGCGGGCAATTCTTTGCCCAGTTCGAGAATCGTGCCGTGCGAGAACATGCCCGGAATGATCGGCAGGTTGTGCTTGGGCGTGCCAGAAGACTTGCAGACGGCCACGAAGTGATCGCGGATGCGCAGCGCCCACTTCTCCGCCAGCGATCCCGGCGCGCCGAATCGCTGAATATTCTTCATCATTAAGCGGGTGTCTTCCAGCCCCTCCCAATTGCGATCCAGCGCGTCGAACAGCTGTTCCCATGTTATTCGCTTCTCATTTATCACACGCTGCTCTATCGCCGCGAAGCTGTCCGCGACCGTCGCCAGCGCAACCCCGTCGATATTGAAGTTCAGTATATCCACGCCGCCCTCGGCGCAGTTCAGCCCGCGCTCGATAGGACCGTGCATGAACAGGTTGTATATCAGTTCCGGCGTGTTGCGGCTGATACGCTCGTAATGCCAGTCGTAACCTTCCTTTATGCTGTCCACAATGATTTTGACATGCTCCGCGAACCTGTCGAACAGTGTCTCCAGCGTGCGGTCTGAGGGAGCGCCGTTCTTGATATCCTGCAAAGCCCAGTGCAGAGCCATGCCCATGTTGGCGCGGGTGACGTCCTGCAGCGGATACTCGCGGCCGGGGATCGCCGTCCAGTTGCACCCGACCTTGATGCGCTGCCGCGCCAGTTCGACCGGATAACCGTTGCGCGCGTAGCCTTGCTCGCATCCGATATTCAGCGAGAACGACACCCCAGAGCCGTCCTCCAAAATATACTCCAACGCGCGCCGCAGCAGCGCGGGATTCACGCTATCGTGAACGCGCAGCGCCATGTTGACCGGGATCGCCAGATAATGGATCGCGTCGAGCACGAGGAACGACAGGCGATTGGTCGTGTCACGGCTGCCGTCGGGATTCAGCCCCGCGATCTGGGAGTAATGCGTATCGTTGAAGAACAGGCTGGCCAGGTGCCACACGGCCTCCTCGTCGGTCAGGCGACCCTCGCGCGTGTCCTTCTCATAATACGGCAGCAGGAAGCGGTCGATCTGATCCAGCGCGCCGCCCGCGTAATAGATGCGGTCGATCGTCTGGAAGTGCGCGACGAACTGGCACGCCTCGCGGAACGTATCCGGCGGCGCATACGCCAGCTTGCGGTTCATCTCGGCGATATCCAGCAGGTTCCGCTTGTAATCGGGATCGGTCTGCGCCGCGGCCATTTCGGACGCCTTGTTAGCGATCAGCGAGGCGAACTCCATCATGCCCAGCACGATCTCCTCCTCGCCGTCGTAGAAACTGGTGTCCGCGGGATCGTTCACGCGGCGGTAATGGCGTATCTTCCGCAGCAACCCGCC
>JAITDK010000249.1 GCA_031282605.1 Oscillospiraceae bacterium | reverse complement strand
TGCGCCGCGTCCCAGACCCTGCGAAGGGCTATCCGCCCTTTCGAATCCTGACCAGGCTTCGCCTGGACCATCGTGATACACATGCCATCGGCTTCGGACTGCCTGTTGTCCCTGGATAGTCTGTTCCGGAACGCAACCGGTTCCTCTGTTCCCCATCACCTCCCAGAGAGATGCCCGCCGCAGCGGCTGTCTCATAAAACCTTGTCAAATCAGTTCAGTGATGGTATTATATAGTCGGTTTTAAGCGTTCCCATAACGGAGGCGATATGCTCTCGACTACAGTACCCGATAACACTACCATACTGATCCCCGCGTATAAACCCGACCAGAGACTCGCCACGCTGGTGAGCGAACTGCGCGGACGCGGCCTGGACGTACTCGTCGTGGACGATGGCGGCGGCGCCGCTTATTCCGGTATATTCGATCAAGTAAAATCGTTCGGCGCGACGGTCTTGACTCATGCCGTGAACCTGGGCAAGGGTCGCGCGCTGAAAACAGGATTAAACGCACTGTTGACACGCGAGAATCCGCCAGCCGTGGTGACCGCCGACGCCGACGGCCAACATACCCCGGACGATATACTGAAGGTGGCGGACTTGCTGGGCAAGCATCCCGGCGCACTGACCCTTGGCGTGCGCGCGTTTGCAGGCAAGGTGCCGCTGAAGAGCCGCGCTGGGAATAGCGTCACACGCTTTGTTTATACATGGATAACAGGAATACGCTGCCGCGACACCCAAACCGGACTGCGCGGGCTTCCCGCCTCTTCGCTGCCCGAGATGATTCGCCTGCCCGGCGAGCGATACGAATACGAGATGAACATGCTGCTCCGGCTGAAGGAACTGAAGCTGGAGCTGGTTGAAGCACCCATAGAAACGGTGTACATCAACAACAACAAGGGTTCTCACTTCAATCCGTTTAAGGACGCGCTGCGCATAATGGCAGTGCTGCTGAAGTTCGGGTTGTCGTCCGTGCTGTCGCTTGCGGCGGACTGGGGGATGTACGCGGCGTTCTTGAACGCCGGGATGGGGATTGGTTTGGCGTATTCCTGCGCGCGCGCGATATCGGCGGCGTTGAACTTCACGCTGAACCGAACGATCGTGTTCCGTAAAGGGGGCTGGCAGTCGGCGCTTCGTTACGCCGCGCTGGCCGCTGTGCAGCTGGCAATAGGCGCGACGCTGACCCATCTGTTGTCGTCATTATCGCCAGGCCGCTCGCTCTGGATTAAACTTCCAGTGGACGCACTGCTATTCATAGTCAACTTTTATGTGCAGCGGGAATGGATATTCACCAGCTGATGCGGGAAACCGCGCCGTATATACCTGCGATAGCGCTGCTCGCGCTGGCGGCGTCGGTATCGCCCAGGCTGCTTGCCTCGCCCGATCCCAGCGTGGAGGGGGCGTTCGCGTTGTCGGCGGCGGTCTGTTTTATGTTACTGCGCGAAGGCGCGTATGCGTGGCTTCCGGTGGGCGCGTTGGCGGCGGTTGTACCGTCGATGCTGACCTGGCTGACACACTCGGCGAGCGGCTGCCCTTTGTGGCTGAGCGGGGTGGTGGTCAGCGCGTTGTGTATGCTGACGATGCGCGCGTTCGGCGCGGGGATCGAGCCGGGCTGGATGGCGGCGAATCCGGGGTTCAGCATGATTATCGGATGCGCCGCGCTGGTTATCATGTCGGGGCTATGGATATGGCTTACGCGCGGCAGACTGGCGTTGGGTATACGCGCCGTTGGTTTGGGCGGCGATAACGTGCGGTATCAGATAGTTCCGGCGTCGTTGGCGAGGATGGTGGCTTTGGTGGCAGGCGGCGTACTCGCCGGAGCGGCTGGAATGCTGTTCGCGATGACGCCGCAGGGTTCGGTAAGCGTGTCTGCGATAATGCCTGCCGGAGCCTGGATCACCGGAACAGCCGTCAATGCGCTGGGTCGCGCGGTGTCGAAGCGTTGCAGGGCGCAAGGCGTTGCGGACGTAGTCGCCGCTATCGTCGGCGCGGTATTATGGTGTGTTTTGGCGGCGATTCTCGCCTCGACCGCGAAAGCGCGGGGATTCTGACCGATGCTGCGGATGGAGTCCGTCTACGTAGCGGCGGCCTTGCACGGCGCGTCATTCAGCGCGGCTGAGGGGACTATCGTGTCGCTGTATGTCGAGGATGACGACGCGATTGAACCCATCGCGCTGACTTTGTCGGGACAACGCAGGCCGGACGCGGGTCGGGTGGTTGTGGATGGCGTGGACGCCGCAAGTCTAGATCCGTCGGCGCGCGGCAGGGCGATGGCGCTGCTGCCTGAAGATCCTCGAAGCCTGCTGATCCCTCGCTTCACGGTTATGGAAAATATGTCGCTGGCGTATTCATATGGGCAGGGGCATCCGCTAAGAAGCGCTCCTGGACGCGCGGAGTCCGCGTTGTTTCGCGCGGCGTTGGGAGAGATGGGTATGGAATCGACGCTGGACTCGCGCGCGGACGAATTGTCCGTCGAACACGCGTGTCTGTTGTCGCTGCGAATGGCGTTGCTGGCGCTGCCGAAGGTATTGATCGCCGTCGAACCGAGGAGGGCGCTGAATTCCGTCAGATCGCGGGCATATCTGCGCGCAGTATGGCGGTTCACGCGAATCCAGCCGGTCACGACGGTATTGATCACGGTCGGAGCGGACGCCGCGAAGGCGTTCGGGGACAGATGCTTCAGGGTCAGCGCGGGACAGATCATCATGGAACCGATCGTCGACGGCGCGGCGAGTTTACTTTAATCACAATGGGTCTAATCATTCATCTATAACAAGGAGGGTATGGACATGGCGAAGAAGGCGTGGATTTTTCAGGGCGGATGGGACGGGCACGAGCCGAAACTGACCAGCAAGCGTTTCGCTGGTCTGCTGGAGAAGCATGGATACGAGGTCGAGGTAACAGACAATCACGAGAAAGCGGACAGCCTGGACGAGCTGAAGAAGCTGGACTTGATCGTCGCGTGCTGGACCATGGGCGAGATGGAGCGCGGGCGTTCGCAGAATATCGCCAAGGCGGTCGGAGCGGGCGTGGGGCTGGCAGGCTGTCACGGCGGCATGTGCGACGCGTTCCGCAATGATACTGAGTGGCAGTTCATGACGGGCGGGCAATGGGTCAGCCATCCCGGCGGCGACGGCGTGGAGTATATGGTCAACATCAACCACGGCTCCAGCTCGATCGTAGAGGGATTGGAGGATTTCCCGGTCTCAAGCGAACACTACTATCTGCATGTCGATCCGGCGATAGAGGTGCTGGCGACGACGCGGTTCCCGTCGGTTTCATATTATCACGTATCGAACAAGCCTGTCGACATGCCCATCGCGTGGACGAAGTTCTGGGGGTTGGGCAGGGTATTCTATACGTCGCTGGGGCACCACGACGACGTGTTTGACAAGTCGCCCAACGCAGAGACGATGATGGAACGCGGTATGCTCTGGGCGGGTGAAGGCAAAGGGTTCGCGCTGGCGCGAGGATTGACGACCGAACGGTTTGAGAACCTGGCGAAGATGTATTAAGGAGCGGCTGACATGATAAAGATCGGCATGGTAGGCGTAGGCGCGATCAGCGGCATCTATCTGGAGAACATCACAAAGACGTTCAAGGAGATAGAGCTGGAAGCGGTATGCGATTTGATCCGCGAGAGGGCGGAAAAGGCGCGAGAGAAGTACAATGTCCCCAAGATATACGACACGATGCAGGAATTGTTCGCCGATCCGGAGATAGATATAGTACTTAATCTGACGCGGCCGTACGAGCATTATGAGGTGACGCGCCAGGCGTTGGAGGCGGGCAAGCACGTCTACAGCGAGAAGCCGCTGGGCGCCGCGTGGGACGAGGGCAAGAAGCTGGCGGCGCTGGCCGAGGCGAAGGGGTTGTATCTGGGCGGCGCGCCGGATACGTTCCTGGGCGCGGGCATACAGACGTGCCGCAAGCTGATTGACGCCGGGATGATAGGGGAACCGATAGCGGCGCAGGCAGTGATGGCGGGGCATGGCCATGAGACGTGGCATCCGGATCCGGAGTTCTATTACAAGTTCGGCGGCGGGCCGATGCTGGACATGGGTCCGTATTATATCACGGCGCTGATCAACCTGCTGGGCGGAGTGAAGTCGGCGGTAGGGGTGACAAAGACCAGTTTCAAAAAGCGGATGATCACCAGCGAACCGTTCGCGGGCACCGTGATTGACGTGGACGTGCCCACTCACATAAACGGGATACTGACGTTCGACAGCGGGGTGATAGGGACGATACTGACGACGTTTGACGTGTACTCGAATGACGGGATGCATTTGGATATATATGGCACGGAGGGGACGCTGATCTGTCCCGATCCGAACACATTCGGTGGGCCGATAAAGATAATAAGAGGCGAGGACAAGGGCGGCGCGTACGAGATACCGATTATGTTTGAGTACAAGGAAAACTCTCGCGCGCTGGGTCTAGCCGACATGGCCAAGGCGATAGAGAGCAAACGCGCCCCTAGAGCGTCATACAAGCAGACTCTGCACGTACTGGAGATCATGACGACGTTGAACGCCGGAACCGGCAGCGCCGTAGAACTGACGACCAAGTATGAGCGCGAGAGGCCGATGGTGAAGCCGGAACTAGCGGGAGTACTAGACTGACGGCGGCGCGTCCGCGCCTTAGGGAAGGGGATCGCAATCCCCCTCCCAGCCTCCTCCAGGCTTGGAACGAGGGAACGGGGAACCGGCTGCGTTCCAGAACAGACTATCAAGGCACAACCCATTGGCCAAAGCCGGCCATTTTCGATAGTCGATTTCGTAACGCAATCCGTCCCCCTATCCTCATCGCCGCTCGTATGGGGAAATGTCGCCTCAGTGACAAAGGGAGCCGACCTCTAGTCAAACCCGCGCGGGCCGATTACAGCGTTACCCCGTCCTTGAATATCGCGATCGAGCGATCGCCCGCTTGCTCGCTGCGCGTACGCTTGCCCGACGCCGTATCGATAACTAAACCGTACAGTTCCCGCGCGCAGTCGTCCATATTCGCGCCGTTCACAATCCCCCCCGCGTCATAATCGATCCATCCCGCCTTACGCGTCGCCAGGTCGGTATTCGTCGCAACCTTCAATACCGGCGCGGGCGAACCCAGCGGCGTACCGCGCCCCGTCGTAAACAGAATAACATGCGCGCCCGCCGCCGTCAGCGCGGTTACCGCGCACGGA
>JAITDK010000240.1 GCA_031282605.1 Oscillospiraceae bacterium | reverse complement strand
CATCAAGGTAAGGCAAGATCTAACGACGGGTGCGGAAGCGCTAGCCGCGCTGCGGGACGCCGCAAACACAATGGACGCCGCCGAGGTGCCGTTGGATAGGCGAGCGTTATTCATAGCGTCGTCACTTCTGGGGTTGGTAGAGGATATGGATACGACAGTGTCGCGCGCCGCGCTGGCCAGGTTCGATCCGATCGTGAGGGTGCATCCGTCCAGGTTTTACGAGATGATCGCACTGAACGACGGCACGACGGCAGGTCAGCAGGAGGGAGGGTTCGCGCCAGCCGCCGATGCGGCGTCGCTGTTATTCCTGGCGGTGCACATGGACGCCGTAGTACAATTCACAAAGCACGCGGAGCCGAAGGTAATCCCGCCGCAGGAAAACCAAACGGCTGACGCGTGGAAATTTGGATACCGCCTAGTATCCATAGCGCGCGTGCTGGAGAATAAGACGGCTGGAGTATACGCGCATCTGCCCGAACCTCCAAGCCCGCCGTCAGGCCTGTGACTCCGCTGGAATCGATGAAGATCCGGCTGGGCATCTTCGCCGCAGACGAGGATCCGCTGCTGATGCTCTATCTGGAGGATGCGCACGCGTTCATACTGGGCTATACAAACAGGAGGGTTATTCCGGCGGAGCTGAAATCAGCCTGGGTGAATATCGCCATAAATATGTATGGCAGGCGCGGCCTGGAGGGCGAGTCCAAGCAGACGATAGGCGACGTCAGCCGAGTGGCGGAGACGCTGCCGACGAATATACAGATACTGCTTAACAACTGGCGGTTAGGGAAGGTGCTGCAATTCCATGCGCGCGCGTGATATAGAATGGGCGGCGCTGCGCGAGCCCGATCCGTCGACGGATAAGTATCGCTGGAAAAAAGGGTACAGACTCATTCGCGGCAAGGTATGGTTCGGCAAAGAGGATGGCGAGGCCATATCGCGAACCGAACGCGGCGAGCGGGCGAATACGCGCGCGTCGGCAGTGTTCGTAAAAGGCCAGCCGATAGGAATCGGCTGGGGGGTATGCGCCGGCGTAGGAGCCGGAGAGTCATGTGATTACAGGATCACCAAGCTGGCCGACAGGGGTGCGTACTGGCGCGCCGAGCTGACGGGGATACCGCCCGAGTTCAGGGGGTGAGTCGACTCATTGGAGGATTTGTTAAGGCTGATCCGCGTGGAGGCGCCGACGCTATCGGTAGGATGGGCGAACGACGGAACGTCGGAGCGGCTGCCGCGAGTGTTGCTGGAGGAGGCGTCGCGCGCCGCGGCAGTGTTCGGAGACAATGCGCCAGTCGCGGCGCGTCAGGTGATAGAGGCGGGGATATTCGCGGCGGAACAGCGGCAATGCGAGGATATGGGCGGCTTGATCGCGAATATCGCCGCGCGGCGAGGGTTCATACTCACAGACCGCCGCACGCGTAACGACGGTAAGACGCGCGGAGTGACGCTTACGCTGGAGCGCTGGATGCCGATATGGAATGCGGACGGCGCGTTATATGGAGGATAACGATGGGCGTCGATGTGTTGGTAGGCATTCGTGACGTCAAGCTGGCCGAGATCACCCGGGATGATATAGATGGGTATGGATGCAAGGACGCAGTCGCACTGCCATTGGCGGTGCGTCTGCGCCTATCCCACGCCGACGCGTTCCGCACTGCGTACAGCGACGAGGGAACGCGCGGGCGTGTTCGCACTGCGTCAGGCATAGAGGCGGAATTGAGGCTGGCCGGGGCGGATGCCTCGCGGCTGGCCGAGCTGGGATTGTGGGCGAATGACGAAGCGACCGGAACATATCGCGACGGACTGCCTAGAGGGGGCAAGGGTTACGCGCTGCAATTCGAGGAGGATACGCTGGACGGCGGCGCGCTGCGCTGGCTGTATAGGGTATTCTGGGTTGAGGAAGCGCGGCTGGACGAGTGCGTGACAAAGGGCGTGGCGGCGAATATGCGAGAGTGGGTTGTTGCGGGCGCGCTGCGCTATCCTAGGTGCGGGAGGTACCCGTGGAGGGAGGCGGGGAAGGGGGAACGATAGATTGTAGACCCACCTAGCCACCTTTGCCGCCGGTGAACCCGCTCTGCCGCTGCGGCGGCATCTTCCCCTATAGGGCGATAGGGGTTGGAGTGGCGGCTCGCGCCGCGGAACAGGCTATCGGAACACAACCGCGGGATCCCCCCTGTCGCCGCGGCGGCAGAGGGGATCCACACCCGCCGTAATGCGCCCCGCCTACAACAAAACCCCCGCCGCAGTGAAGCACACCTTTTCGTTCCCTTGCCGGAACACCTCAAACGTGAACCGCCCGTCCACCAACCGCGCAAGCCGGCCTGTCAGCGCCTCGCCCGGCATGACCTCGGCCGCGTACCACACGTCCAGCGATTGCAGTGCGGTCGGTACTCCGGTCGATTCCCTCAGCGCGGAATCCATCCACGCTACATACCTCGTGTTATTGACATGCCCGTTGTCGTCGACGTCGATATCGTCGGGCGTGTACGACCACCCGTCGACACGCGCGTCCGTCAGCGGCTCAAACGGGGTTGGTCTAATCCCAGGCCCTATTTGCTCTTCCATGTGTCTGCGCTGAACTATGTCGCTGCGCGTTATGCGGCGCGTTACGCGATCCATCAGCGTCCAATACCCTACGCTGGTCGCGACGGCTGAACCGTCATTGCTTGTAACGATAATGCGTCGCTGATACATCCCGTGCGCGTTCGCGGCTGGAGCGGTGTCCGCTCGCAGCGCGTCCCCGCAGCGCGCCTGCGAACGCCACTCGGCGTGCGCGCCTAGCAACACCCATATTATCGATTCCGGCAGATCGCCGTCATGGTCGCATCGCATCTCGCGGCTATGCTCGCTGCTGATCCATTGAAAGAACTGGAACCACGCGTCAGGACGCATGATATGGTCGGAGCCGCATTGACCGCGAGAGACAGTCGCTTCCAGTTTGAAGTAATCCGGCATAAATCGCTCCTGTTATGCAAATATGCTGTAATCTAATCGGCCATGCCGCCGCTACGCCTTCGGTTCCAGCGCCTTACGCAGAAACTGTCCGGTGTAGCTGGCCGATATCCCGCACAACTCCTCCGGC
>JAITDK010000134.1 GCA_031282605.1 Oscillospiraceae bacterium | reverse complement strand
AACTATACATACCGTTATGTAACCATACCCTGCCGCAATGCCCAAACACGCCGCATTCCATAGCGAGGCCGCCGTCGTCAGGCCTGTGATACTGTGCCTATGCACCAGTATCGTGCCCGCACCCAAGAAACCAATGCCGCTGATTACCTGCGCTGTCATCCGCCCGACAGATATACCCGCCGCGCTGTCGCCCAACCGCGTCACGTACTGCAGGTTGTACGACTCCATCAGCGCTACCATGGCCGCGCCGAGTCCAACCAATATATGTGTGCGCAATCCTGCCGGCCGGTTGTGATACTCGCGCTCGAATCCGATTATCCCGCTGGCGAATACCGCCACTGCGATCCGCAGCAGCGTGTTAAGTACATCTACGGTCGGGCCAGTGTCCATGCCAGTCACCCCTGTATCCGCCTTATTTTGTATATTATACTCATCCTCGTGCGGAGAATCCAGATATTTCTGCTATGTAACGCTGAATCGTTAATACGCATATAATGTTGTGTACAATTATGCCGCGAAGGAGCTTATTATGCCTCGTTCATTATTGTCAGCCCTATCACCCCGCAATATCGCCAAGTGGATTAAGGCTAAAAATACAAATAAATTCGATCTGATGGCGTGGATGGCCGATCACCAAATATTCCGATACCTGTTTCTGCTTCCCATAGCAACGATGTGTATACTGGTGGCAGTGTTTATTAGTATATTCGACGCGGGCGCAACCGCCGTGCTTGACCAGAAACGGCATGAGATACGACAGGATCTGAAACTGGTGGCCGATCAATGTCTGGTCGCCCTGGGTCAGGGCGCGGAATGGGTTATGGATGAGGAAAATTACCGCGCCCATATCGTCAACTCGATCGAGCTTCTAGATAAACAGCCGATGACGTATGCCACGGTGTACCAGCACACCCCCGATTTGCCAGGCGCGAATCCGTGGGGTTACAGCCTCATCAGCAATCGCGATTTTGATACGGCGGAAATGCTGTTTGATCCGTTCGGCGACGCGCAGTTTCGCGCGCTGATTGCGGACAATGAGCACTATCCGATCAGCGTGCTCTACGAGGGACAGAACGCGGAGCAGTCGCGCGACAAGCGCACCCTGCACCTGTACTTTCGTTGGACGCCCATGATACCCGGCCAGCCTAACCGCTACCTGATGGTCATCGGCGTATCCATGAAGAGCCTGAACGTGGATGTGTTCGACTCGATAGGACGAACCGTTGTCATAATGGTAGTCCTGACTACCGCGTTGAACGTCGCTATGATTGCGTTTATAGGAATGCTCGCGAACTGCCAAAAAGGCGGGAGTGGCGCCGAGGATCAGCCAGCCGCCGAACCGGGGAAGCAGGTATAGCGACATGCTGACGATTTTGTGGTATGCGCTGCTGGCGATATTCGGCGCTTGCGCCAGGCATCTGTTCCAGAACGACGGCGCGCAGCTCATCCGTATCGGCGTGCGGTCTGGAGCTAGCGGCACGATAAAACTGGTCGGCGGCTGCATGGTGTCGGCGTTTGCGGGTGTGTTGACATACTTTGTTACGCACGCGCTGAACTTGGGCCAAGACTGGGCCTTCGCCGTCGCGGGCATCAGCGGCTGGATCGGTCCGCAGTTCCTCGACCTGGTGGCGAATGTGCTTTCGCGTCAGATCGGCGGCGGGAATATCATCCCGATCGTGCAGGCCAACCAAATAACCAACACGAGCGTCACGGCGGATTCGCACGACAAGACCAATACAGAGACTATCATTAACAGCCAGCAAACGATTATTAACGAGCAAACGGATATCGGTTAAAGGATAACCGGTTCGATAAGGGCTTGATAAAAGCTCGATAATAAAGGTTAGGGGTTAGGATTGCTGAACGCGGCGTATTTCCTAACCCCTGATTCGCTATTTTATTTGACTGATCTTTGTCAGATCCGGCTCGTGCGGCTTGCCGCCTGGCTCCGCCGCGTAACCTAGCAGCACGGCTATACCTATCTCATATCCCTCCGGGAACCCGAGGCGCTGCTTGAACTCCTCGCCCCTCTCGCCGTTAAACGAGAACGCTGCCAGCCCGCATATCAGGCTATTGACGCCCTGTCCGGTCGCCGCGATCGCGATATTCTCTGAGACGATACCGCAGTCGAAGTATTCGCCGCCAGGAGGATTGCTCGTCTTAATAGGCACTACGATCATGCATGGCGCGTTGTAGTACAGCTTGCCGCCGCGAGACATGATCCTGTCGTACGCGCTCTTATCTGGGAACGCGGCTAGATTCTTCATGCCCTCGGCCTCCATGTCGGCTATCAGCTGAGGGTTGGTTACGATAATGACGCGCCACAGCTGGCGATTCATTCCGCTGGGGCTGGCTGCGGCAGCCAGGGCTATGATCGCCAAGTCGCGCTCGGACGGAAGCTGGTCGGTGAACTGGCGGCATGAGTAGCGGGTCAGTATGGCTTGAAAGGTTTCCATGGCAGATCCCCCTTGTATCGTTTATGCCTGTTAAGGTCATTGTCGCATAATACGCGTCTA
Source organism: Oscillospiraceae bacterium (assembly GCA_031282605.1). GTDB lineage: Bacteria > Bacillota > Clostridia > Christensenellales > Aristaeellaceae > BNUH01. The sequence goes on along the minus strand of JAITDK010000134.1, from coordinate 11,572 downwards.
TGCGCAAGGCCTTGAGAAAGAGGCGCTCCGCATTGCTTGCCATCCCCCAGTTGTCGATGTATACTGCAGTCAATCACCAAAATTGGAGGAATAACCCATGTGGAAATTCAACGACTTGCCGTATACCCGCCCGGACGCGGATTCGCTGAAGGCGGCGCTCCGCTCGTCGATAGACCATCTAACCGCCGCGAAGGATTATGCCCAGGCGCGCGAAGCGTTTAATGAACAGCAGGAACTGCGCCGCAGCTTCTCCACAATGTATACCATCGCCAGCATTCGCCAAACCATCGATACCGCGAACGAGTTCTACGCGGGCGAGATGGCGTTCCTGCATAGGCTGGAAGCCGAGATGATCCCGTTTAACAAGGCCGCGCTCGAGGCGCTGCTCGCCACCCCGTTCCGCGCTCAATTTGAGGAGGATCTCGGCGGCGAACTATTCATAAAATCGGAGCTTGAGAAACGTCTGCAAGACGAGTCCATCATACAGGATCGAATCGAGGAGAGCGATCTTGAAGAAGAGTACAAGAAGATCGCCGCGTCATGCAAGACCACGTTCAAGGGCGAGGAGCGCAACTTCTACGGACTGCTCAAGTTCATGGAGGATCCCGACCGCGCGACCCGCAAAGCGGCGTTCGAAGAGTGGGCGAAACTATACGAAGGCGTGTCCGAGCAGCTGGACAATGTGTATGACAGGCTGATCGCCGTGCGTCTGCGCATGGCTGAAAAGCTCGGCTTCAACGACTATATCGAGATGGCTTACGCCCAGATGGGACGCGTAGATTACACGGCAAAGGACGTCGAGTCGTTCCGCGAGCAGGTGCGCGAGGTAATCGTGCCCGCCGCGCTGAGGTATCGCCAGGCTCAAGCCGCCCGCATCGGCGTAGACAAACTAAAGTATTACGACGAGAACTATATGTTCCCCGACGGCAACGCCGATCCGGTAGGCGGAGAGGACGTCCTGCTGCCCATCGGCCAGCGGATGTACAGTGAACTGTCGCCTGAGACGGCGGAGTTCTTCGACTTCATGGTCGAGCACGCGCTGTTCGACCTGACTTCGCGCCCCGGCAAGCACCTGGGCGGGTACTGCACCGGATTGCCGGCGTACAACGCGCCGTTCATATTCTCCAACTTCAACGGCACGGCGGCCGATGTCGGCGTGCTGACCCACGAGGCGGGGCACGCGTTCGCGGCTTACACCGCCATCCGCACCCAACCCATCATGGAGTACTACGGTTCCACCAGCGAGATCAACGAGATCCACTCCATGTCGATGGAGCACTTCACCTACCCTTGGCTAAAGGATCTATTCGGCGAGGATAACGCCGCGAAGGCCAAATACGCTCACCTGGCCGACGCGTTCATGGTAGTGCCTTACCTGGTCAGCGTAGATGAATTCCAGCACCGCGTGTTCGAGAACCCGACGATGAGCGGCGCCGAACGCCGGAAGGCATGGAAGGATATCGAGACGAAATACCTCCCTTGGCGCGACTACGACGGAAACGCCTTCCTCGACGGCGGCGGATTCTGGATGCAGAAACAGCATGTGTTCCTGTATCCGTTCTACTACATCGATTACGCCCTGGCGCAGACATGCGCGTTCGAGCTATACGGTCGTATGAAGACCAGCCCGGACGCCGCTTGGGAGGATTATCTCCGGTTGTGCCGCGCAGGCGGCAGCCAGGGATACTTTGCGCTGCTGACCTTGGCGAAGCTGTCCAACCCGTTCCATCCAGGCGCCGTCGCGCGAGCCGTCGGCCATGTCGTCAAGGAACTGGACGACTCCGGCGTATAACGCCGGAGCCATCGCTTGGACTTGACTATTCCACAGTAACGCTCTTGGCCAGGTTCCTTGGCTTATCAACGCTGCAGCCGCGCAGCAACGCGGTCTCGTACGCCAGCCGCTGCAAGGGCAATATCGCCAGCAGCGGCATTATTGCGTCCGGCGCGTCCGGCAGCGTCCATACCTCGTCCGCCTCGGCCTTCAGCCTCGCTTCGTCCGACTTGCGGCACAGCGCCAGTACGCTTGCGCCGCGCGCCTTCACCTCGCGTATATTCGAGATCGTCTTCGGCGTCAGTTCCGATTGAGTGCACACCGCGACTACCAGCGCGTCGTTCTCTATCAGCGCGATCGGGCCGTGCTTCAGTTCGCCCGCCGCGTACGCCTCCGCGTTCAGATACGAGATCTCTTTCAGCTTCAGCGCGCCCTCTAAGGCGGTGGCATAATCCAGCCCGCGGCCGATGAAGAACACCAGCCGCGGCGCTATATGCGCGGTCGCGAACTGATCCACCCGATCCCGATCCGCTAGAGTCTCGCGCATCAGCCCCGGTATCCGATTCAGCTGCTCCTCCCACTCTTGAGCGTCCCTCGCCGACAATACCCCCCGCGTTGTCCCCCACTCCAGCGCCAGGCGCAGCAGCGCCAATATCTGCGTAGTGTAGCCTTTCGTGGTTGCGACGGCTATCTCCGGTCCGGCGTGCATCCACTGCACGGACTCGGCCTCCCTCGCTATCGACGAATCCTGAACGTTCACAATGGCGGCGGATTTTGCGCCCCTGCGTTTCGATTGACGCAGCGCGGCCAATGTATCCGCAGTCTCGCCGGATTGACTCACCGCCAGACAGAGCGTATCCTCCAGCGGCAGCTCCGGCTCATACCGCATTTCTGAAGCGATCTTAACATCCGCAGGTATCTTCGCCAGCCTGCCCAGCAACTCGCGGCCGATTATAGACGCGTGGTATGCCGATCCGCACGCCACGAACGAGACGCGTTCAGGTACGGTATGTTTCATCAGCGGCGAGGCTAGCAGACGCTCGGCGGCGTCGGGCTGCTCGTCTATTTCTTTATCCATGAAGGTCATGTGCTCGCCCTTGTCGGCGGCTTCCTGATCCCATGTGATAGTTTTTGTTAACCGCTCCGTTATGACGTCGTCGCGGTTCCACACTATCACGGCGTCCTTGGTCACGCGCGCGACGTCGCCATCCTCGAGCAGCAGCATTTCGCGGGTGTATGGCAGCAGCGCCGGAATGTCGCTCGCCACATACCCCGCGTCTTTGCCGATGCCGATCACCAATGGGCTATCCTTGCGCGCCGCGTATATGCGGTCTGGCTCGTCGGCATACATCACAACCAGCGCGTACGCGCCGGAGATTATCTGGAGCGTCTTTTGCAGAGCGCAGTGCAGATCGCATGTCTCGCCGAGATACTTGGCTATCAAGTGCGCGACGACCTCCGTATCCGTCTGCGACCGGAATACGTAACCCTCGCCCGCCAGTTTCTGGCGCAGCGCGCGCTCGTTCTCTATGATGCCGTTGTGGATGACCGCCAGCTTGCCTGACGCGTCGGTGTGCGGGTGCGCGTTGCAATCCGTCGGCGCGCCGTGCGTCGCCCAACGCGTGTGACCGACACCTGTACGCCCGTGCACCGGTTCGCCGGCGAGCAGTGATTTCAGCTTATCCAACGAACCCGCCGACTTGCGGATCTCTATTTGGCTTCTGTCTGTGAGGACAGCGACCCCCGCCGCATCATATCCGCGATAGGATAGATGCTGCAGCCCTTCCACCAATATCGACACGGCGTCCCGCGCTCCGACTACGCCCATTATTCCGCACATACTCTATCCTCCATAATAATTAATCCCACATCAACGACGAATCCAGTGTCTTGCCGTTTTTTTCCCAGAATATATGGATATGCACCGGATCCGACGCTTCCGCGGCCATGCTCCCACCCGCCGTGCCGACTGACTGCCCTGTCGTCAGGTTGTCGCCCATGGCCACAGACGCGGACTTCAGCCCCATCAGGCTTAGCATCGACCCATCTTCCAGTTTGATCGTTACGGTGAGACCGTACCGCGCGTCGTTCTCGACCGCGTAAACCTTGCCGTCGGTTGGCGAGAGCACAGGCTCGCCGACTCTTCCCGCAACGTCCACCGCCGGATGTACAGCCCAACCATCCATCGTCGGCTGATACACCAGTTCGTTCGGCGAGAATTCGCGTACTATCTCACCCGATAATGGCCTGATCCACCGTGGCGGAGGCGTGGGCGTCGGCGCCGGCGTTATCTCTGGCGTGACGGTCTTCATCACGTCGGCCAGTTTCTGCTGGAAATCCGCCGCGTCGCCCACCACCACGCTTTCGGGCGGCGATTCAGGCGTTGGCTGACGCGCCCATAACGCGCTGCCCGCGACGACGGCCAGGCACAGCCCCACCATAACATAGAATCCCTGCTTCTCCATCCAGCCCGCCCAACGCTGGAATCCGTTGCTCAACGCCCCGCGAAGCGTCTTTAGCCTTGACTTCATAATGAAAATCCCCCGTTCGCCGTCTCATGTGTACTCGCCCACATGGTTTATTCTGGCGAAACAGAGGCGCGTCTATTCCGTTATGCAGCAATTCCGCGGTGTAGCCGTCGGATTCATTCGATCCGCTTAGTTATGTGGTATCTAATATTATACAGCATTGCAGATACGCGGTATGGTTATGGATAGTCCACAACGTCTACGCCTGTGTAATAATGGGTTAGTATCTTCAGATAATCCGCCCCGCCACGCGCCATCGCTTCAGCCCCGACCTGGCTCATGCCCACGCCGTGACCGTACCCTATCGTGTCGAACACCGCGTCCTTGGGCGTAAAGGTTATGGTGAAGTTCGCGCTGTTTAAGCCAAACAGGCCGCGCATCCTGCGTCCGTCCGTGTTAGCGCCACCGATGCGTATATCAAGCACACGGTCGGATTCGCTGCGCCGAAGTATCTCCGTCTGCGATTCCAGCCCGCCGACATTGAGCGCGGCTTTCGGCAGCGCTTCGTTAATAGTTTTGACGAACTGCTCGCGCGTGACGACGACCTGCCCCTTGTACTTTGAACCGAACTCCTCGCCGGGGCTATCCACCCCTCTAAGATACGGCAGACGCTCGCTGAACACCAGCTCGACGTCCTCCGTCCGACCGCCGCTGATGGCATGATACAACACAAGGATAGGGCTGCCATTATACGTGATAATCTTTCCGGCGGAGTCGACGACCGCTCGCTCCAGTTTCGCGCGGAACAATGGGTAGCTCAACCCCCACTTCGCGCGCTGACCCGCGTCGTCAAGGTACGCCTGGCAGCAGGTGGAATCGGTGCAGACGTTTGCCTCCGGATAGCGTGCGCAGTGCCCGGCGACTGCCCGAGTGCGCGCAGCGACAGCCTGAGCCTTCAACGCCTCGAGACCGTATGACGCGGGCATTTCGGCGGCGAGTGCGCGCTCCACATACCGTTCAAGCGGCATGGAGACCAGCGCTTCGGCCTTCGTGTCGTAAACCATTATGCGTTGCCCCGTCTCGAAGCGCTCGCCCGCGACGCCTGGCAGCGCGGCCAGCAGCACTATCAGTATGAGCTTGAGCCATCCACGCGCCGATACGATCGCGGCGGACGGGTCGGGCTTTCTCCTGCGGATTGCCCACGCTGTTCGATGTAAATGTTTACGTCGGTTAATCCGCCGCCCGCGCCGGGTTGTATAACGCATGTCCGCACCCCCCTGCTCTGGGCAAGGGTATGCACGGGAGGGCGGGAAGTATGATTGCTATCCAATCTCACGACGGCGCGCGAATTTTATACGTCAAGCAACATATTCCCCCGCTGTTATGAATTGCGCGAATATGGTATACTATTCCCAATGTCAAATGACAAGGAGGACCCCTATGGCAACTGCTTCCGCGTTTAAGATGAATCCGCCCCGCGCAGCGCTGGCGGGCGGATTACCCAAGATTGGCATACGCCCCGTTATCGACGGCCGTCGGCGCGGCGTGCGTGAATCCCTGGAAGACCAAACGATGAACCTGGCCAAGCTGGTCGCTTCATTCCTAAGCGGCAGTCTGAAGCACAGCTGCGGTCTGCCTGTTGAGTGCGTGATCGCGGATACCTGCATCGGCGGGGTGTACGAGGCCGCGCAATGCGCCGCGAAGTTCGAGGCGAACAACGTCGGCGCGACGATAAGCGTCACGCCTTGCTGGTGTTACGGCTCCGAGACGATGGATATGGATCCCATACGCCCTAAGGCCGTGTTCGGCTTCAACGGCACCGAGCGTCCCGGCGCGGTATACCTGGCCGCCGCGCTCGCCGCGCACAACCAGAAGGGTCTGCCGGCGTTCGGCATATACGGCCGCGACGTGCAGGACGCCGGCGACGCGCGCCTGGCTGACGATGTAAAGGAAAAGCTGCTTCGGTTCAGCCGCGCGGCTATCGCGGTCGCGACTATGCGCGGGCGCAGCTATCTGTCGATGGGCGGCACGTCGATGGGCATCGCGGGCAGCATGGTCAACCCTGGATTGCTGGAGAAGACATTCGGGATGCGCAGCGAGTCGGTGGATATGTCGGAGTTCGTGCGTAGGTGGGAAGAGGGTATATACGATCCCGACGAATTTGACCGCGCGGTTAAGTGGGTCGACGCAAATATCAACATCGGTTTCGACAAGAATCCGCCCGAGGTTCAGCACGACGCGAAAACCAAGCGCGAGGCGCTGCTGACCAACGTCAAGATGCTGATGATCGCCCGGGATATGATGATAGGCAATCCACGCTTGAGAGAGCTGGGGTTCGCTGAGGAAGCGATGGGTCACAACGCGTTGGCGTCGGGTTTCCAGGGACAGCGGCACTGGAACGACCATTTCCCCAACGGCGACTTCCTGGAGAGCCTGCTTAACTCGTCGTTCGACTGGAACGGCATACGCGAACCGTTCGTCGTCGCTACTGAAAACGATCACCTGAACGGGCTGGCCATGCTGATGGGCAAGCTGCTGACGAACACGTCGCAGGGATTCGCGGACGTGCGCACCTACTGGTCGCCCGACGCTATCAAGCGCGTGACGGGCTGGACGCCCGACGGCCCCGTATCGGGCGGCATGATCCACCTGATCAACTCCGGAGCGGTTACGCTGGAGGCGTCCGGCCAGTGCGAGATAGACGGCAAGCCCGGCATCAAGCCATGGTGGGATATCAAGCCCGAAGAGGCGGCCAAGTGCCTCAATGCGACTCAATACGACTACGCCGACCTGGGGTATTTCCGCGGCGGCGGGTATTCGTCCCAGCTGCTCAGCAAGGGCGGGATGCCGCTGACCATGACGCGGCTGAAGTTGGTCGACGGACTCGGCACCGTGCTGCAGATCGCCGAGGGCTGGAGCGTCGACGTGCCCGACTATGTGTTCGACATCATCAACAAGCGCACGGATCCGACATGGCCTACTACGTTCTTCGTGCCCAGGACGACCGGCGAAGGCGCGTTTACGGACGTGTATTCGGTCATGGCCAACTGGGGCGCGAACCATGGCGCGTTTAGCTTCGGCCATGTCGGCGCAGACTTCATCACGTTGGCCGCCATGCTGCGCATCCCGGTCAACATGCACAACGTTCCCGCCGATCAGCTGTACAGGCCGTCGGCATGGGCGGCGTTCGGCACCAAAGATCCGGAGGGTGCGGATTATCGCGCGTGCGCGGCGTTCGGTCCGTTATACGGCTGACAGCCAGTGCATAGACTGTTGGGAGCGCGCGGAACGCGGCGGTTTTGCCGCGCGGGCCGCGCGCTCTTCATTCGATTGAACGCCCAATGAATCGTGTCCCCGGACACGCGAGGAGGCTGACATGCCGATGCCAACAGTCACCAGCCTGCCGACCGGCGAGAACATACGTCAGCACGGTAACGTCCTGGTCGAACTGATCTCCGACGACTCGGACTACGCGGACGATATCCCTTATACCAACGACGAACCAGGGCAAGACGCCGACGAGGCGCAGCCCATCGACCCCGCGGATCTGCAGAGAGTCATCCAGCAAAAGCTCTCAAGCATCGACTTCGTCAGCCCTTATGGCACGCCGATTTCTCCGGAATTGACCAACGATTTCGAGATCAAGTCGGTGGCGGGGGATTCAGGGCTGCCGTTCAGCGCGTCGTTCAATATAAAGGGCGAGAGCGACGTTCAGATGACGACCAAGAAACGCAATCAACGCACGCGCATCGACTTTACCGTTGAGACTGACACTGAAGGAATCATCCGCGCTAACCTGCCGCCAGGCTCGTTTGGCGTGACGCAGGTGACGACGCAGGACGGTTATCTGCTTAACGGACTGCCTCACGACCTGCAGGTGGGCACGTCGGGGTATGTGCTGGACGGCGTGTACTTCGATGAGAGCGCGGGCATCATATCGCCGAAATTGGCGCAGGATTACAAGATCCGCGTCCTGAACGCCGAGGATCAGCCATGCGCATCAACATTCGTCATATCCGGATACGCGCGTACGTACATAGGTGAAACGGATGTCGAACTGCTGGTGTCATCAGATTACGATGGAAACATGACGTTCTCGCTGCCGGTGGGACGCTATGCCCTGGCGGACGCAACCGCGCCCGACAAGCCGCTGCTGGATATTGATGTGCAGCAACCTCCGCCCGGTTCGGAGCGGGTCGTCGAGCACACGATAACGGTCGAGGCGGCGAAAGAAGAAGCGACGGATGAAGAGACCGCAGGTTATGTCGAAGAGGCTGAGAAGGAAGCCGAGTAACTTAATTATGTTGTCCGTAAACAGTTCGAGGGCGGTAATCCGCCCTCTCTTTATAATCAAGGATCAAGGCGCACCGCCGCTCAACCCTTCACCCCCGCAAACGCCACGCCTTCCACAATGTATCGCTGCGCGAATATATAAACCAGCACGATCGGTATTATTGAGCAGACAGTCCCCGCCATAATCGCGCCGTAATCCGCGCTGTATTGACGCTTGAACGAGGCCAGCCCCAGCTGCACGGTTTTCAAGTTGTCTGAATCGAGGTACAGCATCGGACCCATGTAGTCGTTCCATATGCCATTGAACGTCAGCACCGTCAGCGTCGCCAGTCCTGTCTTGCATAGCGGCAGTATTATGCTGGTGTATATGCGGAACGACCCGCAGCCGTCGATCCTCGCCGCCTCATGCAGACTGTCGGGTATGCTGAGCATGTTCTGCCTGAGCATGAATACCCCGAACGCGCTGAACGCCTGTATCAATATCAGCGACCAGTGTGAATTATACAGCCCAAGGCTCTTTACGACGATGAATTGGGGGATCATGATCGCGTGCCAGGGTATCATCATAGTGGCAAGGTACGCTACAAATATCTTGTCGCGCCCGGGAAAGTGCATCTTCGAGAACGAGTACGCGGCCAGCGAGCATGTCGCCAGCTGCGCGAGGGTTATAGCCGACGACAGTTTAAGCGAATTGAGAAAGAAACCGATAAAATTGATCTCGATCCATACCTTGCGGTAGTTGTCGGGCCTGAAAACCGAGGGGATCCAGTGTATGGGCGATTCAAAAATCTCCATGTTGCTCTTGAACGACGCGCTGAGCATCCACACGAACGGCACAACCATCAGGAGCGCGACGAGCAGCAGCGCGATGAACAGGCACGCCAGAAACACATTCCGCTTTAACATACGCCGCCTCCGTCAGTCGTCATTGACCCAATTCCTCTGCCCGTGCCACTGAACCAGCGTAACGACCAATATGATAAGGAAAAGGAAATACGCTATGGCCGAGGCGTATCCCATCTTCCAGTCGCGGAACGCCTCCCTGTATATCCTGAACACAAGCACGCTGGTCGCGCGGCCCGGACCGCCTTCAGTCGTCACATTGATTATGTCAAACGTCTGAAACGACGCGATAAACAGCAGTATCGTCACCATGAACGTGGTTGGCGACAGCATCGGCCATGTAATGGAAAAGAACGTTCGCACAGGACCCGCCCCATCCACCTTGGCCGCTTCATATAAGTGGGATGGGATATTCTTCAGTCCGCCCATAAACATTACCATGTAATAACCCGCCTGTTTCCAAACGACCGTCGCTACGACCGTGCCCAGCGCGGTCTTCGATGAGAAGAACCATTTCGGCAGCGATTCGGCCGGCAAGCCCGTTACCGCTTTGAGCAGCTGATTGATAGGGCCTTTGTTCGGTTCGAACAGCAATAGCGCGACGCATCCGACCGCGACCATCGACGTTAGGGTCGGGAAGAAGAATATCGTCTTGAAGAATCCCGCCAGCGCGATCCTGCGGTTCAGCGCCAGCGCGAGCAGCAAGCTAATTGCCAGCGTCAACGGCACGACGCTGAACGCGTACCACAGATTATTCACCAGCGCCGTTTTAAAGTTGGTATCCCTGAACAGCTTAAGATAATTATCCAGTCCGACAAACTTCAATGTGTTTACGCCGTTGAAACTCGTGAAACTGATTACCAGACCCGCTATCACGGGTATGCCCGTGAATATCAGAAAACCGACGAAATTAGGCAGTATATAAAGATAACCCGCAAGCGCCTCACGATACTGGAGGCGCGAAGGTGTGATCCGGCGCGGAATGCGGTCTGCTCCTGTTATCATCGAACGCGCCTCCGTAAAAGGGAAGGGGCCGCGCGACGCGCGCAAGCCCCCGTCGCCATAATCTTATTCCTCATCCCTGAGCGCGTAGAAGTTGTCAAACGCCGTGCGCAGGTCTTGTTCGCCGAGGATGTACAGCTGAAGCTCGGCCATGAAATCATCATTGACAGCCGCGTAGTTGGCGGCTGTGTCCTGCTCAAGCAGCACACGCGAGGTGAAACGGTACTCGACGCCAGGCGTCGTTACCGATTCCTTATAGACGGCCAGCGCCGCGTCGGTGGCGTACGACGGCACGTCGGTGCGCGCGATTATCGAGGTGCCCGTGTCGGACACGACCGCGAATTCAATGAAATCATACGCGGCCTGCTTGTTCTTCGACGAGGAGGATATGCACATGTACGAATGCTGACCCACGCTGGAACCGGCGGGCACGTCGTCGAACACCGGCAGAGGCGCTGCGGCATACTCAACGTCGGTCTCGAGCAAGCGGAACGTCCAGTCGCCGTTGATCGTCATCGCGACGTTGCCCGCCGCGAAATCAGCGTACGCGTCCCACATGCCGGAAGCCATCTCCTCTATAGAGATGTGAGACTTGTCGCCCGTATACAGATCATACAGCAGCTGCGCGTAGGCTTCCGTCCGCACCAGCGGCGCGGGATCGTTCAAGTACTCGCCGGCGGATGTGGCGCCCAGGTTCATCGTCCACGGCGGAATGACGCCGCCCCAGACTTTCTTCCCGTCCTCTTCATACGTCAGCTGCTTGGCCAGCTCGCGATACTGATCCCATGTGATGTTAATGGGATACTCCAGTCCCTTTTCGTCGAATATCTGCTTGTTGTAAAACAGCAGCCAGCATGAACCGGACAGCGGCAGTCCAAAGAAGGTGGTTTCCTCCGCGTTCTCGGCGCCCTTGAGCGCGGTCTCGCGTATGATGGATAGGTCGACGCCGCTGGCGTCTGTGTATGGCGCGAGGTCTTCGAGCATGTCGTTGCCGATATACTGCTTCATCTGGGCGGGCGTGCGAATCCAGATGACGTCCAGTTCCTCAGGCGAGCCGGCCATCAGCACGCGCAGCTTGTCGTCGTAATCGTCGTTGGGTATCTGATGCACGACGACTTCCACATCGGGGCGCGCCTCTTTGTACGCCGCGACCGTGGCGGAAAATGTTAGATCCAAGTCGCTTGCATAGTAAAGG
>JAITDK010000043.1 GCA_031282605.1 Oscillospiraceae bacterium | reverse complement strand
GCTCACGCAGCGCAATCCACATCGGATCCACGATATTTATATTAGGAGGATCATGATGAAAATAACAAACGTCCAAAAAACATCATACCCCGAATGCCGCTTCATCGGAAAGAAATACGGCGACGAAGACCGCGCGTGCAACGGCACGTTCGGCTCCTACTGGGGCGAGTGGTTCGAGAAAGGCTGGTTCGCGCCGCTGGAGAAGATGGGTGGCTTGGCCGAAGCAGGTGACTCGTACATCGGGCTATGCCGCTGTGCGTCGGAATTCGAGTATTGGATCGGAATGTTCTTCCCTGCCGGAACCGATGCGCCGGAGGGATACGTGTACATCGACCTGCCCGCGAAGGATTACGGCGTTTGCTGGCTGTTTGATAAAGAGGATTCAGGCGAACTCTATGGCATGGACGCGCACAAAAGGAGCGTCGCCGCGGTCGAGGAGCACGGTATGAGCGTCAAACCGAACGGTTACACGTTCGAGTTATACAACTGCCCGCGCTTCACAACGCCTGACGAGCATGGGAACGTTATATTGGATTACGCAGTTGAGATCAATTGAGTTCATAAAGGTGTCCAAGCGGTTTGGAGATAAGGTTATACTGGATGATTTTTATTGGTCGATCCCGGACGGCTCGCGGGTATGCATAGGAGGGCCGTCCGGAATTGGCAAGACGACCTTGTTAAGGATGCTGGCTAAGCTAGAGCCGCAGGACGATGGAATTATACAAGGGCTGCCGGACGCTGTGTCATATCAATTCCAGGAAAACCGGCTGCTGCCGTGGTACACCGCGCGCAAAAATCTGTCGCTGGTTACGGACGAGCCGGACGCGTGGCTTGAGCGGGTCGGCTTAAGCGGCGACGGCGATCATTATCCGGACGAATTGTCCGGGGGCATGCGCCGCCGTTTGTCGCTTGCGCGCGCGCTGGCCGCTCCCGCGCCGATGCTTCTGCTAGACGAGCCGTTTATGGAACTAGACGCCGGCAGCAAGTCGCGCGTCGTCGGATTGGTTCGCGAACAGGCTCAAAGAACTGATCGCGTCTGGATAATCATGGTAACGCACAACGCGCAGGACGCGGCTGATTTAGGTTTCGATTATCAAACGCCGCTGGGGTGATGAATGATATCTCCCCGCCTAAGGCGCTAAATCCAGTATGTTATCCGGCGCGACGTTGGCGTACGTACCCGGCACCTGACCGATCAGTATGGATTCCGACAGCAGCACCTGCGTCGACGCGTCCGATACGGAGGACGCGGTGGGTATGACCATGCGCACCGTAGCGTTGATGCGCAAGTAGATGCGATGCCGCGTCTGGTTGATCCCCGCCGTTGAGAAGTCGTCGATGAACTCGACCGTCGCAGAGCCCATAGGGATTATGTTCACATGCACGCCCGGGCCGCGTCCGGCCAGCAGCCTTACCCCCGTGATCGCGCCGATGGGTATGCGCAGATCGGCGGCGGACAGTTCGTTCAGGTTGCGCTGAGCCAGAAGCGCGGCTCGCGCGCCCAGTTCGGTCATGCGCATCGTGTCCGCCTGGAGCATGGCGACCCGCCCCTCGTTGTCCGTGATCACCGTTACCAGGTCTTGGTAAGTGATCTTCTCGCGCATCAACTCATATACGGCCGTGTTCAGCGCGTTCGTGGCCATCACCCGCGCCTGCGCCGACGCCATCGATAGTATAATCGGCTTCAGATTGAAGTCGAAGAACAATAGCATTCCTATAAGCACAGCCGCCATAAAGAGCCACAGCCGCTTCAAACGTCCATGCCTGCCCCTGAATAAGCACATAAATATCGCCCCCAGCGCATTATATGCGGGCGCGGCTCACGGACGATCATTATTCTTTTTAGAGTCTGTTCGAAGTATAATCTGAATTGACGGTATTGACGGTATTGACGGTGTTGAAACCAGCCGCGCGAAGCAGCCGGTTCATCAGCGCAAGACCCGCGCCCTCGACGGGGTATGATTCCGCGAACGCGACGGTCGCGCCGGATTCGTCAATGCCGCGCAGCGCTCCGAACAATTGTGACGAGACGCGTTCAAGGTCGTTGCGTGAACCTAAGGTTATGCAGCGGCGCGGAAACAAGACCTGCGCCGTCTCGTTCGTTGTGAGGAGAACGGGCGTTTCGCCTTTCGTGACGGCGTTATCATATTGATACGCCAGAATGTTGGCCTGGCGTTCGCCCGTAACAATGGTCAGCGGTATGCGCGGCGCGTAATGGCGGTGCTTCATGCCGGGCGAAGCCGCCCTTTGAATGTCGGATAAAGGCGCGAGAGCGGAGGGATCGACGGCCAAGTCAGGCAAGTATTCGCGCAAGGCCTCAACGGTTACACCACCCGGACGTAACACAACTGGCGTTACACCCGACAGATCCAGCACAGTGGACTCAACGCCGACGCTGCACGAACCGCCGTCCAGAATCATCGGGATTATACCGCCCATATCGTCGAGCACGGCCTGCGCGGTAGTCGGACTGGGACGGCCGCTGCGGTTCGCGCTGGGAGCGGCGAGAGGACACCCTGACTCTCGGATCAACGCCAACGCCAGCGGGTGCGACGGCATCCTTACGCCGACGGTATCCAATCCCGCCGTAACGACGTCAGGCACGGCGTCCGTTCGAGGGAGAACGATGGTCAGCGGGCCTGGCCAGAACCGCTCGGCCAGCGACAACGCTCGGTCGTTAATACCGCGCGCGAGCGCAGTCCACATATCGGCGCTGGCGATATGGACAATCAGCGGGTTGTCGGTCGGTCGGCCTTTCGCCTGGAATATCTTAGCGACCGCATCCGGGTTGGCGGCGTTCGCGCCCAGGCCGTATACCGTTTCGGTAGGGAAGGCGACCAGCTCGCCTTGCCGGATCAACCGCGCTGCTTGAAATAGTTTGACGGGCAATCCGCTTGATGAGTCGCATTTAAGCTCGCTCGGGGAAGCGACTATCGTCATATCGCGGCCTCGATGTTCGCGATTCGTTCAGCCTCGCTGGCGGCGATCAGTGCGTCGAATACGTCGTCGCAATCGCCGTCTAGGAACGCCTCCACGTTGTAGCGGGTATAGCCGACGCGGTGATCCGTAATCCGTCCTTGAGGAAAGTTATATGTGCGTATGCGTTCGCTGCGGTCGCCGGTGCCGACCTGATCGCGCCGCTGGGCTGACATAGCGGCGTCCTGCGCGCCTTGGGCGCGGTCATACAATCGTGCTCGAAGAACGCGCATCGCCTTCTCGCGGTTGCGAAGCTGGCTGCGTTCGTCCTGGCAAATAACGACAATGCCCGTGGGGATATGGGTGATACGAACCGATGAATCCGTGGTGTTGACGTGCTGACCGCCGTGGCCGCCCGTGCGGTAAACGTCAATGCGCAGATCCTGCTGATTGATCGTGACGTCGACGTCCTCGGCCTCGGGGAGTACAGCTACGGTCGCTGTCGACGTGTGTATGCGCCCGCCCGATTCCGTCGTCGGCACACGCTGAACGCGGTGCACACCGCTCTCGAACTTGAGCCGCCCGTTAGCGCCCACGCCCGATATCATCACAACCGCTTCTTTTATACCGCCGAGGTCGGTTTCGTTTACGTCTATGGGTTCGGCGCGCCAGCGGCGACGCTCCGCGTAGCGGGTGTACATCCGCAGCAATAGCGCCGCGAACAGGCTCGCCTCTTCACCGCCCGCTCCGGCGCGTACCTCCAAAACCAC
>JAITDK010000026.1 GCA_031282605.1 Oscillospiraceae bacterium | reverse complement strand
GAATCGCTGGGGATAACCGTGGCGCGCGCGGATATGCCGTACGCCGCGTCGCTGTTCGCTAACGATAGGGTGCACACGATCGATATCGTCGTGAACGACGGCGACTGGTCGGGTATGCTGGATAATGTGCGCGCCGAAGAATACATACCTGTGACCGTCGTTATCGACGGGCGCAAGGTAAGCAATGTCGGCATCCGCCCGAAGGGCAACTCGTCGTTGTCAACGATCGCTATGTCGGATTCCGACCGCTGCAGCTTCAAGATAGAGTTCGATCATTACGTAACGGGACGCACTTACTTAGGGCTGGATAAACTCGCGCTGAACAACATAGCGCAGGACAATACGTATATGAAGGACTTTGTCAGCTACAAGCTGATGGCGGCCGCCGGCGCGGACGCCCCGCTGTGCAGCTTCATATATATAACCGTTAACGGCGAAGACTGGGGATTGTATCTCGCGGTCGAGGGGATTGAGGAATCCTTCGCCAATCGCGTATACGGCGCGAACTACGGCCAGATATACAAACCGGATTCCATGGACATGAATCAGGGAATGCAGGGGCAGGACGGCGACGGTCAGAACCGCGCGCAGCGTCCGGATTTTACAGGAACATTCGAGTTTCCTGATGATATGGATTTTGAGAACTTTGAGAACTTTGGGAATTTCGGCGAAGCAGGCCAGATGACTCCCCCCGAAGGTATGCCCGAGGGTTTTCCGGACGGCGTAGCGCCGCAAGATGAAGGTGCCATGCCGGGTGCGGCGCGGCAGCCCGGCGGCGAGGAAAACCCGCGGCAAAACCGCGCGCAGTTCGGCGGCGGGGAAGGGGTTGAAGGGTTTGGAGGATTCGGTCGCGGCGGCGGCGCGACGTCGCTGGTATACACGGACGACGATCCCGCTAGCTATTCGGCGATATTCGACAACGCGGCGTTCAAGGCGTCCTCGACCGACGAGGCGCGGTTGATCGCGTCGCTGAAGAATCTCAACGAGCGGATCGACCTGGAAAAGACGGTCGATATCGCCAAGGTTCTAAACTACTTCGTCGCGCATAACTTCACCGTCAACTCCGACAGCTACACGGGCAGCATGGTGCACAACTACTATCTGTACGAAAAGGACGGCCAGCTTTCCATGATTCCATGGGACTACAATCTCGCGTTCGGCGGCATGGGCGGGATGGGCGGCGGCATGGGCGGGATGTTTGGCCGGAATACGCAGGGCGGTTCGGCTGCGCAAGGGAGCGTGGGCGTGGCGGCGATAGACACCGCGACCGCATCCGTTAACACCCCGATCGATTCGCTGCTGAGCGGTTCCAGCGGTTCGCGTCCGATGTGGGATTGGATTGAATCGGATGAGACGTACATTAAAATGTACCACGACGCATACCTGAATCTGATAGAATCCTTCTTTGACAGCGGTGAATTTGAGACGCTGTACGACAATACCATCGTTATGATTTCGCCGTACGTGGAAAAGGATCCGACGTCGTTCTGCACATATGATGAGTTCCTCGCCGGACAAGCCGCGCTCAAGGAATACTGCCTGCTTCGAGCGCGGAGTGTGGCGGCGCAGATCAACGGCGCCATCGCCTCGACGACCGAGGCGCAGACAGCATCCGGATATGAAGGATTCGTAAGCGCGGCCGCCGTTGATATGACGGCGATGGGTTCCAATTCGCGTAGTTTCGGCAACGCTCGCGGGGGAGTCAGGATGCCGACGCGCGGCGAGCCTGACAGCGCGAACGGCGCGCCGAATAATGGCGACGGCGAGCCGCAAAGCTGACCCACGATCGAAACCAAACACGCGCCTCCGGTCATAAGACTGGAGGCGCGCGCCGTCGAAGCGGGGTTATTCATTGCCAGGAATTCAGTTGACTTATATCGATAAACAGTGAATCAAGGGTAAAATAGCCGCTTCCAGGGGTTCCGGCGAACTGGAACTGTATCTCGTCGCCCGAGTTTAGATATACGATGCGCTGACCTTCCAGTATGCCGTCGCTTGGACTGTCAAGCTCTATGCCGGTGGCGGGAGCGCCGTTGATATATAGCTTGAGCGTCGACGCCGGGGAGCTTAAGCCAGATACGTCGCCGACCCAGTTGAGCAGATAATATCCGCCGGACGAGACAGTCAGTACGCGATTGGAGGAATCAAGCTGGACGCCGTCCCTACGGCTGGCGGGGTCAAATTCTATAGGCCACAGGTCGCCGTCGCCTATCAAGGCGGGCAGCGCGCTGACCGGGAGCACGCCGTCAAAGAACGTCGTGACGCAGTCCACGCCGGGCAGGCCGCTCGGACCCATCGGGCCTATCGGACCCATCGGACCGGTCGGACCCATTGGGCCTGTCGGGCCGGGTAGCCCGTCTATTCCGTCTACGCCGTCTATCCCGTCAACGCCGTCCCTGCCGTCCTGGCCAGTCGGGCCCATCGGGCCAGTCGGACCCGTGGGTCCTGTCGTACCCATGGAGCTTGGGCAGCACTTGTAGCAGAACCGCTTCTCGTCGGAGCAAGGCTCAAAGAACGGCGGCATCGGCATGGGTATCGGCATGGGCATGGGCTGCATAGGGGACTGGATTGGCCATGGCATAACGAATACCGGCTGCGTTATGGGTGGCGCAGGCGGTGGATAGGGCAGAGGATAAGGTGGGGTATAGGGAGGCGGGACTGGTGGCGCGGGTGGGGTATAGGGGGGCGGATTTGGCGGCGCGGGCGGGGTATAGGGCGGTGGAGTTGGCGGCGCGGGCGGGGTATAGGGCGG
>JAITDK010000021.1 GCA_031282605.1 Oscillospiraceae bacterium | reverse complement strand
CGAGTCCAGCGAGCCATAGGCGGCCTGTCCGTTTATGCCGATCACGCCGTCCAGCGTATCGTAAGGCTTGCCCGTAACGGCGAGCAGCGTGTCGCCAGGATTCAGCAGCCCGAACAGCGACAGCGCGATAGCATGCGTGCCGGACGCTATATGCGGCCTAACCAGCGCGTCCGGGCACTCAAAAGCGGCGGCGAACACGCGTTCCAGGTTCTCGCGGCCTCTGTCATTATAGCCGTATCCCGACGAACCGGCAAAATCCGCCGAGGATACGCCGTTACGCCTGAAGGCGTCCAGCACGCGCCGGAAACACGCGGTCTCAATCCGCTCGCGTTCGCGGAATGCGTCGGCGCACGTGATCTCGGCGTCGTCCAGGAAACGCAGCAACCCCTGACTATTATTCAATAATTCCACGCGCCTATTGTACCACGGCGCCGCGCGCCTGTAAACTCAAGACGTATGTATACCACGGCGGATTCAGTTACTGTGCAGCAGTGATCGTTACTATACAGCAGGCGTCAAATCACACGTCACACGTCAAATTCGAAAGAAAGTCGACGACGTTAGCGCGGCGTTTGCGAACGGTGTCGACGGCGCCGCGGAGTCGGCAGTAGTCAAGCGCGCTAATCCGGGAGCGATAGCGTCCGCTGATTTTTTGATCACCGCCGGACAGCAGTATCGTGCCAGGCGTTTTGATCTAAGGCATTGTTAGCATTATCCTCCCCTGCACCGCGCCCGGGGTCTTGAACATATCGAACGCCTTCCCCGCCTCGCTCAGCGGCATTGTATCGGATACCAGAGCCGGATCAAACCTCAACCGGCCATCCTCGAACGCGCGCGCCGTCAGTTCCCACTCCCGCCCCGGGAACGGCGCGGAGTAGCTCATCCAACTGCCCGTTAGATGAAACTCCTTCCTGTTCATCAATTCCCACTGCGCCGGTTCAAAGGTCAGCGCCGTGTGAGGGGTTCCGATGAAACACACCGCGGCATGGTTGGCCGCCAGCTCGAACGCCATGCGCATAGTCACGGGCGAACCTGCGGTCTCAAACACCGCGCCGAAACCGCGCCCTCCCGTCAAGGCCTTCGCCTCATCCATAAACGAAGCGGCGCGCGTGTTGATCCCATAGTCCGCGCCCAGCTTCCTTGCCAGATCCAGCCGACTATTCTCCAGGTCGAATACAGTCACGGTGCGCGCGCCGAATATCCGCGCCCATTGAGCGGTGAACTGCCCGATCGTACCGCCGCCCAGCACCGCGACGTCCTCGCCGCCGCGCATCCCGCTAAGCGTCAATCCGTGCAGCGCGACCGTGGAGGGTTCCAGCATCGCGCCCTGTATAAACGAGATCGAATCGCCGAACGGCACGGCGTTCGCTTCCGGCAGCGCAACATATTCGGCGAACGCGCCCTGCCGCCTTGAGCCGATGAAGCTGTAATGCTTGCACAGCGAGTAATCCCCGCGCGCGCAGTCGACGCATTTCATGCACGGCAGCAGCGGCGCCCCGGCCGCGCGCTGTCCAACCCTCAAGCGCGAGGCATGTTCCCCCACCGCCTCGACAACGCCGGAGAATTCATGCCCCAGCACGATGGGATAATTATGCGCGCCGTGATGCAGCACGCGCGGAACGTCGCTGCCGCAGATGCCGCACGCCTTCACTCGGATCAAGACCTCGCCGGGGCCGCACTCGGGCTTTGGCATATCCTCGTACCGGACGTCCTCGTTGCCGTGCAATACGGCGGCCTTCATCATAATTATATCAGACATGCTTCCTCCGCCGATTATATCATCAAGCCGCTCAAGCGGTCATACAACTCGCGGTATTGGGCATAAGCGGAATCATACGCGGGGGTTGAATCCGGATGATGCCGCCGCTTGACGGCCACGATCCGTTCAGCCGCCTCCGCCTCGCTGGGGAACAGCCCGACGCCCACTCCCGCGAGTATCGCCGCGCCCAGCGTCGTCGCATCGTCGGCGCCGGGCACCGCTATCTCGTGACCTGTGACGTCGGCCTTGATCTGAGTCCATACGCGGCTGTTTGCCGACCCGCCCATCGCGCTCAGCTCGCCGACCGCCGCGCCCGCCGCGCTCGCCACCTCCAGATTGTGCCGCAGCGAGAACGCGACGCTCTCCATGCACGCCCGGATCATGTGCGCGCGAGTCTTGCCATAATCAAGACCATAGAACACGCCTTTCGCGCGAGGGTTCCAGATCGGCGAGCGTTCGCCCGCGAGGTACGGCAGGAACACAAGGCCGTCGCTGCCTGGAGTTACGGTCGCGGCCAATTCGCTCATGTCCTCGAACGACAACTCAGGGCAGACCGTCCCTTGCAGCCATCGCAGCGCGCCGCCTCCGCCGACCGAACCGCCCTGCAGCAGCCATAACCCAGGCACGACGTGCCGGCTTAATATCAATCGCGGGTCGGCCGCGTATTTATCCAGGCAGATGCTCATGCCCCCGGCTTGACCGCCCTGCTCCTGCGTCTGTCCCGGTCTGACCACCCCCGCGCCCAGCGTGCCGCACGCCGCGTCCAGCCCGCCCGCGACTACCGGCACGCCTGACGGCAGTCCCGTTGCCCGCGACGCATCGAGCGTGACGCTTCCTATTACCAAATCGCATGGTAAAATCGGCGGCAGCAGCGACGGCGGCAAATCCAGCGCGCGCAGCGCGTCCTCGTCCCAGCAACCCTTGCGCATGTCGAAACACTGCAACCCATACCCTTGCGACTCATCCTGCGACAGCGCGCCGGTCAGCCTGTACGCGATGAAGCCGTTCGACTGCAGCACGCGCGAGCACCGGCTGAATAAATCCGGATTGTGATTGCGCAGCCACATTATTTTGGGCAGTGTATAGCTGGGTTGCGTCGGATTGCCGCACAGCTCGAACAGCCGATCCTTTCCGATTACGCCGTCGATCTCCGCGCATTCGTCGGCGGCGCGCGTATCCATCCATATCGGGCAGTCGGTCAGCACCCGCCCGTCGCTGTCGATGAACACGGCCGACCAGCTCTGCCCGGCGACGCCGATACCCGCGACGCCGCGCGCCGACGGATGCTGCGTCAACCGCTTCAACGCCCGGCAAGCCGCCGCCCACCACCGATCCGGATGCTGCTGCACCCAGCCCGGTTTCGGCGTATCCAACGGATAAGTCTCCACCGCCCGCTCCAGGATCACGCCGTTTACGTCGAACATCGCCGCCTTCACAGCCGACGTTCCGACGTCCAGCGCGATTAGCGTGGTCGTTTCAGGGCGCATATCACGCCTTGCCTTCCGCGCCGCATATCCTGATCCACTCCTCGGCGCGCGCTTTGACGGACGCGCGTCCCGCGCTCAAATATATCTTTGGATCGAACGCCTCGCCGTGTTCATCCAACGCGAGGCGAACGCCTTCGGTGAAGGCGATGCGCAGTTCGGTCGCGACGTTTACCTTGCGCACGCCGCGAGCGACGCACGCGCGAACCTGATCGGCGGATATGCCCGACGTGCCGTGCAATACGATGGGAACGGCCGCGCGCCCCGCTATCGTCTCTAGCCGCTTGATATCCAAGCGCGGCTCCGACTGATATACGCCGTGCGCCGTGCCGATGGCCACCGCCAGCGCGGCGACCCTTGTTCGCTTCGCGAATTCGGCGGCTTGATCCGGATCGGTCAGCGCGGCTTGGGCGGAGTGATCGTCCTCCTTGCCGCCCACCGCGCCTATCTCACCCTCTACGGGCACGCCGCGCGCCAGCGCGACCGCGCGGGACGTCATATCAACGTTATCCTCGAACGACAGTTTTGAACCATCCAGCATTATGGAGGTGTAACCCGCAGCCAGCGCGGCGGATACTCGCTCCAGCGTGTCGCCGTGATCCAGATGCAGAACGATCGGTACGGCGGCCGATTTCGCCAGCGCCGTGACGATCCCGGCTAATACGCCGGGCGGCGCATACTTCAGTGTGCCGGGCGTAGTCTGGATGATCACCGGCGCGCGCAGCGATTCGGCCGCGTCGACGACGCCCTGCGCCATCTCCATATTCTCGATATTCAGCGCAGGCACCGCCCAGGCTTCGCTGGGCAATATATCGGTCAGTCTTACTAATGGCAATAGAGTGTCCTCCTATTTCGTATGGCGAGGGATTCGCCTGTCGGCGCAGCGGACGGAGTGGGCGGCGACGGCTCATCCCTCCGTCTCAATCGCCTTCCACGGTATCTCCAGCCCTGTTGCGCCTGACAGCAGCGCGTCCACGTGCATCAGCAGGGGGAACGATTCCAGCCGCGCCGCGCCTTTCTCTGCCGACAATCGTATCGCGTTCGCCACGCGCCGCGCTATCGCCACCGATTCCAGCGTGATGCCGTCCAACCGCTTCATCGCTTGATCGAACGACAGTCCCCTACCCAGCAGCGTGCCTAGCATCCGCGTCCTGCCGCCGTATATCGTCACGTACAAATCGCCCGCGCCGTATGCCAGGTTGCCCTGATCAGCCCCCGTAAGATCCAGCACGCGCCTCATCTCGCGCACGCACTGCGCGAACAGCGCGGCTTGCGGGTTGTACGCCTGATCGCAGCCCTCGCCGTCCGTCGTCTCGGTCATGCCCACCGCCAGCGTGACCGCCAGCGCGAACGCGTTCTTCAGCGCAACCGCGCACTCGACCCCTTCCACATCCGTCGATAGGCTGATGTGATAGTAATCGGTTTCCAGCGCGTTTTTCAGCCTTCGCAATACGTCGATGTCGTCGCCGCAGAACACGACCGAACTGTGCCGCCGTTCAGCCAATTCATAGCTCGTGCACGGCCCGCCTATCGCGTTAATCGATACGCGCTTATCGGTACGCCTTGCCCACAACCTCGGGAACGGCGTCAGCGTGCCATCGCCGTTATCTATCAATCCCTTCGTGACCGACAGTATCGGCAGACGCTCCGGCGCTCGCGGCACGATATTCTCCCCAAACCAATCCACGCCAAAACTGGACACGCCGCATATCAGCATGTCTGCCCAATCCAGCGCGTCCCCCAGCGCGTCCGCGCCAAACGTCTCGAACCGTATCCCGTCCGGCAGCGCGCGCTTCATCGTTAGATGCCGACCCGTTTCACGGGCGTGCGCGATGATCGAATCGTCCAGCGGCGTACCCATAATCCTCACCGCGTTACCGTTGTCGCGTGCAGGCACGCTCATGGCACTGCCCATCATGCCCGCGCCCAGTATCAGTATGTTGGTCATCGATTATCCTCCAATAAGCGTTACATCCCGCTGAGCGCGTGGAACGCTATCGTCCCCGCCAGGTTGCCCGCCGCGAGAATCAGCAGGAACGTGCATTCCCACAGTCCTGGATCACGACGGTTCCGCAGACGAACCGCCAGCAACCCCGGCAGCATATCGCATACATATCTAGTGCCGTACTGCCAGCCTCCAAACGTGCGGTGCGACAACAATAATAAAAAGTGAACGATCAGCGCGCACAGGAATACCCAGTCGCCGGTATCGGGGTTGCGGCGCAGCAACGAGGCCGATGCATCCGTCAGCAGCGGCTGCGTCAGGTACACGGCGAATCCCATCCACAGCGGAAACGCCACGTCCGCCATTTCCGTCGAATACGCGCCGAACGGCGGACGCAGTATGCGGAATATGTTCGCCGCGATATGACTAAGCGCGAACTGCGCCTGTCCTGGCCGCGTGAACTCCGGCAGGTAATTGTGCCCGAACTCCAGCGGCGAACCAAACCGCGCCCAATTATACCATCCCATCGCGGCGGCGACGAACATCGGCGCAATCCAGTATGGCAGCACGTCCCGCACGAACCATCGCATCCTTCGCGCCAGATCGACATGCCTCGCGCCGATTCCGTCCGCGTCGCCCTCATAACTTGCGGCGAGATACTCGTTCCGCTGCATCCATACCAACACTGGTATGTATACCCCCTGGAACGGGCGGCATCCTACCGCCAGCGCTATGGACAGCCACCCGGCGAAACGCCATGCCCTTCGCGGGTGCGGCACGCCATAGAACGCGCACAGCGTCAGCAGCAGACTCAACGCCTGAGCCTGATACCACACCCCGCCCGAAAAGGCGCTCCCCGACACGGCCACGTCGAGAAAACTCCCGCCGACTATCGTGGTGGCCGCGAGCATCGCCGAACCGCGCGCGCCGATATAGCGCCTGCCAATCAAGTATGACAGCGGATAACACAGCAGCAGGTACGCGACCGTAAGCAACCCGCTCGGCACGCCGCCCGGCATGATCCACTGCAGCAGCCAGATCGGTATCGTCGGCACGGGCGGAAAGCTGACATAATACTCGCCGTCGAATATCGCCAATTCCAAGTGCGCCAGATTCCCCGGCAGATGCATCAAACCCTCGCGCCAGGCCTTGGCCTGCAGCGCATATGAGTCATAGCTGCTAACGGTGAATAACTGCGCACGATTACAAACCGCCGCCGTCACTACGAACGCCAGCGTCGCCGCGAAGCCCAGCCACACCCACGCGGGGTGTTCACGCGCCGTCCCGCTTTGCGGCGGCGTCAATTGATCTGCGGTTTCTTGCATATATCACCAAGTATAAATGGATAAAGGGTCGCCCGACGCGGGCGGTGATGGGGGCGCGTTTATTCCGCACTCGCGGCGAACGCAATCCCCGCCTCGCCGGAAGCGATTCCGTCGCTGATCAGCGTCGAGCCGTCGGACAGCGCGAGTACGCATTCGACATCATCCAGCGCGTTGACGAAATCCAGCGCGCGCGCCGAGCCGAACAGCACGCACATGGTCGAATACGCGTCCGCCCATACGCCGCTGTCCGCGATAATTGTCGCGCTCCATACGTCGGTTTCCACGGGCGTACCCGTGCGCGGATCCAGTATGTGGTGGTACAGCCGCCCGTCATTCTCGAAGGAACGCTGATACAAACCCGCCGTAACGATCTTGATGCTATCACCCGTTATGACGCCCAGCAGATCGTCGGCGTCTCCGAAAGGCTTTTGTATCCCGGCGCGCCACTGTTTACCGTCTGGGCGCGAACCGATAGCCAGCACGCTGCCGCCCAGATTGACCAGCGCGTTCGCGACGCCCTGCTCGGCCAGCAGTTCATCCACTACGTCCAGCGCGTAACCCTTGGTCAATCCGCCCAGATCGGCAATGCCGCCGTTGATTATTGACGCGTACCCGTCGCCGACGGTCAGATTGCCGATTCCGACGCGTGACAGGGCGTCGGCCAGCGTCGATTCATCGGGCGCGACGCCGTTCACGAAATCCCAAAGCGCGCTAACCGAGCCTATCGTTACGTCGAACAAGCCGTCGCTGACGCGAGCCGCGTCCACACCCGCGCGCAGTAACGCTTCCGTATCCGGAGAGATAACCGTGCGTTCGCCGTTTGACGCGTTCAACCGCGCAATCTCGCTCGACGGGTCGCGCATATCGACTAAGTCGTCCAGCGCGCGGCACGCTTCGAAAACCTTCTCCGCCGCGTCCGCGTCGCGTTCGTACAGCGTGACGACCGACACCGTATCCATAAAGTCGAACGCCGCGGCGGTAACAGTCACGGTTTGCGGCGCGCATGACGACAGTAAAACCAGCGCGGCTAACAGTATTGGCGCGCTACTCCAACTCCGCTTCATCCTCGCCGTCCATATCGTCCGCGCTGGCCGCCGCCGTTTCAGCGCGCGTCAGACGTATCGTCTTGCCGTCCTTGTCCTGGAGCGATAGCGTCTTCGCCGTATAGTTCAGTATCCTGAATGTCTGCGCCATGTCGTCAGGACTTGCCCCCGTCAGCAGCCCGTAGTTTATTACATTGAAGTAGAAGCCGTCCGCGTCGGCGATCACCGCGGTTCCGTCGGCCGAGAACGCGTACCGCTCGGCCTTCGTCGTGATCCACTCGCCCAGTATCTGGTATATCCTGCGTTCGCGCAGCCGCTTAGCGTCCGCGGAATCGCCCGCGTGAGTCAGATAAGCCCACGCATCCAGCTGCTTGCCCTGTTCTATCAGGCGATCGGCCATGGCCAGGTTGGCGTTTTCATATATCGCGCGTATCTCGGCGTACGACGCTGGCAGGCTGTCGATTGGCAGATTCTCCAGCAGATCGATGGTCTCCTGCAATTGCCCGGCGTTTGCCAGCGTCCGAGCCTCATCCAGCCGATCCGCCAGCCACAGGTCGTAGCATTCCGCGCTTTTTGTCTTCGCGTCCGAAAACGCCGCGACGCTGTCGAACAGATCGCCCGCGCGCTGGTAGTCCATCTGTTCCATCCACCGCACGGCTTCGTCGTAAACCGCCTGATCGTGACGCTCCTTCGCGTCCTGATAATTGCCCGCTTTCTGGAACAATTCAGCCGCGTACGACAGGTCTCCCACGCCGAGCGCGTTTGAGGCCATTGAATACAGACACGCGCTGGCCGCTTCCGCGGCCTTCGGATAGTCCTTGATAGCCGCAAACGCCTCGTAAGCGCCCTCGAGATCGCCGGAATTCTTTATATCAGTGGCTAATTCGTACGCGCAGTCCTTCGCGCGAGAGGCGGCGTCACTGTAATCGCCCAGCGCGGCGAATCCCGCCTGTGCGACGGCGTAGTCGCCGCTGATATAACTGTCGGCCGCGATTGAATACCGGATAGACTGCGCGCGGGTCTTGGAGTCCTCGAAGCCGCCCAGCGCCTCGAACGCCTCGGCGGCCAATACCTGCTCGCCCGATACGAATAGGTCGGACGCCAGGTTATATCGAGCCGTGTTCGCTTTCGCCTTGGAATCCTTGTAATCAGGGATCTTGTCGAACAGCGCTATCGCCGTCTCCCATTTCTCCGCGCTGAACGCGTCCATCGCGGGCAGGTAGCTGCACTGGTTCAATAAATCCGACGAATCCTTGTAGTCGGGCATCGCGGCCAGCAACTGCGCGGCCTGTTCATACTCTCCGGACGCCATGAACGCGCGCGCCGGTTCATACGAGCAAGCGAGTATCTGATCCGACGAATCCTGATAATCCTTGATCTCTATGAACAGCGCCAGCGCTTCCGCGTAATGGGCGAGATCGCGCTGCTCGGCGGCGGCGGCGTATGTCGCTTCCTTCCACTTGCCTATAGCGTCGCGGTATTCGCCCAACTGCTTATAATAGCGGCGCGCGGCCGCGTAATCCTTCGCGGCCATGCTGACGTTGCCCGCCGAATACTGCGCCTCCTGCGCCCGCGCCTCCGCATCCTGATAATCCGAGACGCTTGCGTACAGCTCGGCGGCTTCGTCGAACCGCGACGCCGCCATCGCGCTGGTGGCCGATCGGTAGATACATTGCCTGGCCAATTCAGCCGAGTCTTCGTAATCGCCCAGTTGGGCGAATCTCTCGGCCGCGGCGTCATACTGCTGCGCGGTCATCATACGCTTGGCCAGTCTATAGGCTGAAACGCGATACTGCTCCTCCGAGTCCAGGTAGCTTCCAAGCGCCGCGAACAGCTCGCCCGCGCTTTCAAACTCGCTGTACTGCAGGAGCAGCGCGGCTTTGCCGTACCGCGCCTCGTTCACGCGGGACTGAGAGTCTTTGTATCCGCCCAGCGCCTCGAATAACTCTTGCGCCTGGGTGATGCCATCCATGCCGCCCTTGGCCAGCAGCTGTCCCGCGTATATGTAGTCGCACTGCAGCGCCTGCTCCTGCGCGTCGCGGTAATCCAGCAGCGACACGAACATCTCCTTGGCCGTGAGCGGATTGCCGTCGGAGAGCGCTTGGGAGGCTCTGGCGTATGTGATCTCGGGAAGGAGCAGTACCATCGCGAAATACAGCGCGACGATCATCGCCGATGTTATCGCCGCGCCGACCCAGCGGCGTTTGTGCGACGAAACGCGGCGGCGCATAGCCACCTGCTTGAGCAATTCCTGCCTTGAGGATTCCTCCAGCGCCTTTTGCCCCTTCTGACCCAGCTCCCGCTCGCGCGCGGCGATCGAGTCCTTTACGGCGGAGGGGGTGTCGTTCAGGAATATATACTCGCGGCTGCGTCCGCAGCGGCGGCAGGTATCCTCGTCCTCGGCGTTGGCGCGACCGCACACGCACATCCATACCTTGCCCTGATCGTGAGGGTAGCCGACGGCGTCCGGTCCGGCGACATAGCGCAGGTTCTCCAGCTCGCGCCCGGTCTCTAACTCGTTGGGGACGTATTCGGTCAGCTGCGCGGACGAGGCGCGCCTCCAGACCGTGCCGTCCTCGAACCACACCTTCTCAAACAGCAGCGAGAGCGAGTCCATCTCCTCGCCTTCAGCCATAGCGAAGCGCAGCTCAAAGCTTTGCTTGCCCTGCGCATTCAAGGCCATGGGCCGTTCAGTATGGTTTGACAACGGATCTCCGTCCGCGTTCAGCGCGGTAAGGGATATCTGCATACTGGAGATCGCGCGGTTCTCCAGGTTGAACAGCATAAGAACGCATTCGGGGTTTTCCTTGGTGGGAAGCCGGTATTCCCACAGTTCCAGCGGGCAGGTAAGATCAACCTTCATCCTACACCCTCCGATATCGCCGATAGGGCATACGGTACCAAGCTATATTTTACCGGATTCGACAGCCCGATGTCAATGCGGAGCGAGGGTGTGGTATGAAATACCATAAATAATAGCGGGGCTGGGATCGGCGTCGCATGCTGTTTGACACGGCGCGGGGTTTGACCCCGCGTTATGTTTGATGCACCGCCAGATCAGTCCCTCCTCGGCCGCGGCGATCAAGGGAGACCCGCCGCATCGCCCCAATCGAATCAAAGAAGCCGCCCGTCTCCGGGCGGCCACTTGTTGATCTGCTTCCCCGTATGGCGCGGCTATTGCACAACAGTATCCGTTCCACGTGTCGGCAGCACGTTCAGGCTCGTCAGGCGCAGCCGAAGATAGGTCGCGCCCTCCTCGTCATACTCCTCAAGCACCCCGGTCGCCTCCACCCAATCATTAATATTGGGGTATGGTTTATTCCAATCCACCTCGAAACCCACGTTTCCATCGTTGCCGCAGCAACCGGGACCATAGCGGATCACCATGCTATACGTCACGTGCGTACCCGCGACTATGCCCTCCGATTGATCGAACAGACCCTCGTATCGGATCGTCTTGCCCAAATAATCCTGCGCGTTCGCGTAGATGTCGTTGGTCTGCGCGATGAACATCTTCTCCTTGATCTCGATTAGTTCGGAGGAATCCGTTCCCGCTTCTTCGGTCGTGACGGACGACGGTTGCGCGGCGCATCCGCTCATGATGACGATAAGCGCCGCCATCGCCGCGACCCATGTCAAATACCTCGTGAAACGCCTCATGCCATTGCCCTCCTTTTTGTTTGATAAACGCTGATACCGCAGAATATCACGAACAGCGCGATATTCACCAATACTACACTCGCGCCCGTCGGCGTCGCGTACAGGTATGATCCGACCACGCCCAGGAAGAAGCACACCGCCGACGTTATCGCCGCGCATATCGTCACGGACTTGAACGACTTACACAACCTCATGCCCGTCAGCGCGGGGAACACTATCAGGCTGGAGATCAGCAGCGCGCCCATCATGCGCATGCCCAGCGTGATCGTCAGCGCCGTGAGCATTGCTATAAGCATGTTGTAAGCCCCGGCGGGCACACCGGTCGCGCGCGCGAACGACTCGTCGAACGTCACCGCCAGTATTTTGTGGTAGAACAGTACGAATAGCGTCAGCACCACGGCCGCCAGCGCTACGCTTAGATACACGTCCGAGCGGTTCATCGCCAGAATGCTGCCGAACAGGTAGTTGCACACGTCCGTATTCATGCCGGTCGTCAGGGATATGATGACTACCCCGATGGCCAGCGCGCTGGTGGAGAGCAGGGCTATAGCCGCGTCTCCCTTTATCTTGCTGGACGCGCTGATCCGCAGAAGCAGGAACGCCGCCAGCACTACTATCGGGATAGACACCGCCAGCGGCGCCGCGTGAATGGCGGTCGCGATGGCCAGCGAGCCGAATCCCACGTGCGACAGACCGTCGCCTATCATCGAGTACCGCTTTAGCACCAGACTGACTCCAAGCAGCGCGGCGCACAGCGATACGAGCAGCCCCACCACTACCGCGCGGACGAGAAACGCGTATGAGAACATCTCGATCAGAGTGGCGAACAAATCAAGCGCCTCCTTTATACATGCGGCCTACACGCGTAATATATATACGCAAACTAATGAACCGCGCGAACGGTGGGCTGCGTCCCGTCCTCGGCGCGCGCCGTAACGGGTATGAGAAACCGCTGGCCGACCGGCGAAGCGATATACTGATCGACGGTTCCAAAGAAAATCGGTTCGCAGTGCAGATGCAGGATATGGGTCGCGTGCCGCACCGCGCTTTGGATATCGT
>JAITDK010000020.1 GCA_031282605.1 Oscillospiraceae bacterium | reverse complement strand
CCTCCGTCCAGTTACACGCCGTGGTATCCGACGGCACGTCCGACGGCACGTCCGACGGCGCGTCCGACGGCACGCCCGACAGCCACGCCGTGGTATCCTCCGACGCAGCGTCCGACAGCCACGCCGGGAGGACAACCGGGGCGGCCAGGGTGGCCAGGGTGGCAAGCAACGCCCACGCCTGTACCTCCGCCTACGGCCACGCCGGAACCCCCGCCAACACCCACGCCGGAACCACCTTCACTGACCGCGCCGGCGCTTAGGGGCGACGGCAATCAAATCAGCTGGGATGCGGTACCCGGTGCTGTCAGCTACTATTGTGAGCTGACTGTCACCGACGCGTCTAACACGCGGCTCATGTATGTGGATGTCAATACGACAGAGACGTATATCAGACCTGGCGACGACATTAAGGGACTGTACGGGACTGGAGTGACGCTGCATTGGAGCGTTAAGGCAATGGGCGCCGGCGGCGTATCCGGCCCGACGGCGTCAGGCAGCTGGACTGCGCCGTAACAGACGGCCGCGCATCGCAAACGTTCGATGCATCTATACAGGGTTCGCCGTTTATCGGCGGCCCTGTTTCGTTGCGCGGGTCGTCGATTTGTCGTCTCGGCTTGAATCGATCGGTGGTTTCTGGTATATTCTAGATAACGCGAGTCCCTCTTGCTGCCTGCGGCGACAGAGGGGTGCGTAACCCCGCCGCTCCTATGTACGATATTCCGGGAGGATTATATGCCTGAACTAACCGTCCGCGAGCTGTACGCCGCGCCGCCGAGCGAACCACTGGCCGATATCACCGTGTCCGGCTGGGTGCGCACTATACGCGACTCGAAGAACTTCGCGTTCATCGCGCTGTCCGACGGCACGCATCAGCATCCCCTGCAGGTCGTCGCCGAACCGGACAAGGTCGAGAACTACAAGGATGCGGCGCGCCAGAACGTAGGCGCCGCGCTGAAGTGCACCGGCACGATCATCCCTACGCCTGAGCGCAAGCAGCCCTTCGAGATGCAGGCCGCCGCGATAACGGTCGAGGGAGCGTCCTCGATCGATTACCCGCTGCAGAAGAAGGGTCATTCGATGGAATTCCTGCGCTCGATCGCGCACCTGCGGCCGCGCAGCAACACATTCGGCGCGGTGTTCAGGATACGCTCGCTCGCGGCGCAGCGCGTGCATAAGTTCTTCCACGATCGCGGGTTCGTGTATGTTCATACGCCTATCATCACAACCAGCGACGCGGAAGGCGCGGGCGAGATGTTCCGCGTGACGGCGTTCGACCCGGACGACATGCCTCGCGCGGAGGATGGCCGCGTTGATATGTCGCAGGATTTCTTCGGCAAGGCCGCAGGACTCACGGTGTCGGGGCAGCTGAACGTCGAGGCGTTCTGCCTGGCGCTGCGCAGCTGCTACACGTTCGGGCCGACGTTCCGGGCGGAACGCAGCTATACGCCGCGCCACGCGGCCGAGTTCTGGATGATCGAGCCGGAGATAGCCTTCGCCGACCTTAGCGCGGATATGGATCTTGCCGAGGCGTTCGTGAAGGATCTCGTCGGCGCGATACTGGATGAGGCGCGGCCCGATCTGCTGTTCCTCAGCCAGATGTTCGACAAGGGGTTGATCGAGCGGCTGGAGAATGTCGCATCGTCGGACTTCGCGCGCGTGTCGTAGACCGCCGCGATTGATCTGCTGCAAACATCCGGTCAGGCGTTCGAGTATCCTGTCACATGGGGATGCGACCTGCAGACCGAGCACGAGAAATACCTGGCGGAGACGCGCTTCAAGCGACCCGTGTTCGTGCACGATTACCCCAAGGAGATCAAGGCTTTCTACATGCGCGTGAACGACGACGGCCAGACCGTCGCCGCGACCGACCTGCTCGCGCCGGGCATCGGCGAGCTGATCGGCGGCAGTCAGCGCGAGGAGCGCGTGGACGTCCTGACCGCGCGCATGAAGTCGCTTAACATGCCGCTTGAACCGTACCGCTGGTATCTCGACCTGCGCGCGTATGGCAGCGTGCCGCACGCGGGGTTCGGGCTGGGCTTCGATCGGTTGATCATGTTCCTGACAGGCATGTCGAATATCCGCGACGTCCTGCCGTTCCCGCGCACCACCGGCTCGGCTGAATTCTGATGGAGCTGGATTAAGGTGCGGGCGCTGGCGATATTCCACCGCGAAACCGAGCGGCTGGCGATGCGTGAGTTGTCCTCGCGCGCGGAAGGGTTGCGCGCGGGTGATCCCATAGCCCCAGGCGCGCGCGTGATAGAGTGGGGCGGATCGTTCGACGAGCTGACGCGTTCGCTCGCGAACAATCCGCCCGTGTTCACTCAAAGCGTTCATCTAATCGGGGATGAACGCGATCCGCGCGACGTGTTGAGGGAAGCGCGGCTTAGTCGGCCATGGCAATCGTACGTGATCTGCCGCTCTGAATTGAAGCTGCTCGAGTCCATCGGGTTGTTTGGTATACCCACTCCGCCCGGCGAGTTGGCCATCGATCTGGGCGCGGCGCCGGGCGGCTGGTCGCGGGTGTTGGCGTCGAGAGGGATGCGCGTCGCGGCGGTTGATCCGGGCGCGCTTGATCCGCGCGTCTTTGGCGATCCCCTGGTCACCCATATCCGCACGACCGCGGGACAATACCTTAGAACAGCCATCCCTGGCTCGGCCGCGCTGCTGGTCAACGACATGAAGATGGAGCCGGAGCGTTCCTGCGCGATGATGCTGGACTTCGCGCCTATGCTGAAGCCCGGCGGCTGGGCGGTCGTGACGCTGAAGCTCCCCACCAGCGCGGTGCCGTCGTGGCCCGGCGTGATAAGCAGGGCGCGCGGCGTGCTGGCGCAGTTATACTCGATCGTCGGCGTAAGGCAACTCAGCGCCAGCCGCAGCGAGGTCGTCTGCGTTATGAATCGAATTCAGCCGGGAATGTAGGGACTATTGAGTAGGTCTAGCGCGGCGTTTGTTTATTCGCTCACGCTGTCAAACCCCTCCATGTGCGTACAGTTGATATGCCGGGTATCGCAGAACGGCTTGTTTTGCGACAGTCCGCAGCGGCACAGGGTGTAGCGGTTGCGCGGCTCGTAATCCTGACCGTCCGCGCCGGTAAGCGGTATGCCGCCGGTTACTTTGAGCGGCCCGCGTATACCTCGCGGCGGATCCTGTACACAGTCTATCTCCTTGGGCAGGTCGGGTTCGATGGGCGTGCCGTCCTTCCGGACTAACGTCAAGCGTCCCGACGAACAGTTCGCGCACTCCTGCTTGGCCAGCTCCAGGTTGTTTGGATCGCCGGATTTTATCGCCAGGTTCCACGCGCCGATGCCGGCGTCGCAAAACCGCAGCTGCGCGCAGCGTTCGTCGTCCAGTAGATCGACCGTCTCGCCCTCATATTTCTTCGCGCGCTGGGCGTAGGGCGTTCGATCCGCCGTCTCCGTGCCGTCGAATCGCGCAGCCTCATGCGCGCCGTCGCAGTATGGCTTATTCGCGGATCGCCCGCACCGGCATAGGAAATAAGGCGTCAGCTTCTCCGGATACTCCGGGCCTTGCTGCCACTCGCGCGATATTCTGCCAGCGTCCGCGCCGATCGATTGAATGGTCAGCTTGGTATCCGGCGATACCTGGTATGGCCCGTTTGGTAGAACCTTTATGCTTTCAGACATGTCCGCCTCCTTGTGTTGTACTCCGTACCGCTATGGTTCGTAGAATGTATGCGGCGCATGTCCATGATAGTATTGTTGTGCACCGTGATCGGCGGCGTCTTTCGCACATAAAACGTTACAATTTATACCGAGTCATTGATTCCCAGTTCTCGGGGAAACCCATCTGTGCCAGCAATTGTTCCTCGGGTAACGCCTTGCATCGCTGCAAGAAATTACTTATTAGCACATACAGGCCTAGTTTCATGTCACGAAAATACTCAATGGGCAGCAAATAACGCAAGGCAATAACGGCGGCAAACAAGTCGCGTTTGCCATATATGTATTGTGTGCCTTTCTTCTCTATGTTGAGCTTGCGATGTAATGCTAGTGTAGGTATTTCATCCTTTGTAGCCAGCGAAAATAGGCGTTCGCTATGCGCGCACACATTACGCCATTTCGTTAAGAAGGTCAATATGCTCTCCATCTGGTTAGGAAATAGCGGGTAATTACGACTAACACGCGATTGTAACGACTGCGGGAGGTAATAGAACATCTTTGACATAGTGCCAAAGGTAACTGCATTGATGAGTATCCACAGCGGTACATTATTATACTTTTGCTGTTGATACGTGATGTAGTCGTAATCAGTTGTATTCGCGGCAAGTTTATTCAAAATCCCGACCAGGTGATTAACGCCGCTGCCGTCGCGGGTACAGTTATAATTCGACATATTAATGTACGCAGACTGATCTTCCCCATGCGCGCCGCAGAAAACGTATGCTATCTGCGCTTTCAACGAGCGTTCAATCATCAGAAGGTATCTGAAGATGATATGGCGTAACTCCTCGTCAAAACGATACAGCGCTACAATATCATCAAGGGTTACGCCATCGTTATACATCTTCGTGGTTCTGTTCTTGAACGGAGACTTATTGCCCCCGATTAGCTGGAAGTAGCCGATCTGCGAAAGAGCGAGAAGCGCCTCTCTCTCATCTGCTATAGTAAGGTTCTTGCTCTTAAGCAACTCAATCTGCTGCTCGTAAGTGCAGTACGGCTTCGACATGCTAGCTTTTCCTCCATAAAGAAAGGGAATCCTCGCAAGGACTCCCTTGTTCGCAGGCCTAGCAGGTCACTGCGACGCGATCACTGACCACAATATACATCACGCGCCTGACGATGTCAAGTGCGTTTGCACTGCAGTCGATATATTATATGAGAGGATGAACTACACTATTCTTTAGGCTTTGTGCGCTTCTCTTGCTCTCCGTTATATTTCGTTTTGGAAGACGCTGCGTGAGCGTCGGCTGTACGCTGCGGCGGGACGCTGTTCGATCTGCGGATCGAATGCGCTTTAAGTTTGTGGCGCCCCGCCACTATGATGTAAGTTGACTATTCCATTATAGTTTTTACTCTGGCGGGGCGCAGGAGTTGGAACGGGGTACGTTAGGTCGGTGAGACGTGGGTACGAGGAACGTCCCTGCGGGGAGCCTGGGACTCTGTCCCAGACCCTGCGAAGGGCTATCCGCCCTTTCGAATCCGGACCAGGCTTCGCCTGGACCATCGTGATACACATGCCATCG